>NZ_JBIUVK010000023.1:0-91779 GCF_044742865.1 Pseudomonas sp. NPDC087814
CGAGCCTAGGCGAGGTGCCGAGTGGTGGGGCAAGAGCGTTTTGCTTACTTTTGCGCTGTTCAAAAGTGAGCCGCTGTAAGAGCGGAACCATAAGTAGCCGTTACCTAAATAACGGATATGTACTCCCCCCAAAGCAAAAAAAAGGCCGCACCCTGCCAAGGAGACGGCCAAAAAAATTGTCGAGGCATTTGAAACTAACGTGCAGTAATCACCGACAGCTTGGTAATCCCCGCCCGCTCGATCGACGCCATGGCTCGCGCCACTTCGCCGTAGTTCACTCCATCATCAGCCTGCAGTTGCACCCGCACATCCGGGTCCTTGGCCTTGGCCGACTGCAAGTTGAACTCCAGCAAATCCGGCTGGATTTCATCCTTGTTGATAAACAGTTTCCCGGCCGCATCAATGCTCACCACCAGCGGGTCCTTCTGCTCCACCGGGGCCACGGCCTCGGTCTTGGGCAAGTTGATCGGAATCGCATTGGTCAACAACGGCGCCGTGACGATAAACACCACCAGCAGCACCAGCATCACGTCCACCAGCGGCGTAACGTTGATCTCGCTCAGCACCTCATCACTGTCTTGCGTGGAGAAGGCCATCTCAGGACGCCTCCTTCACTTTTTGCGCGCCACCCTGGGCACCGGCCTTGCTCAGCGTCGGGTGCAGCAGCACGCGGAACGAGTTCTTCTGCGCCAGGCTGTAGAAGTCGTGGGCGAAGTCGTCCAGGTCCGCAGCCGTGAGCTTCAGGCGACGCAGGAAGTAGTTGTAGACCAGCACCGCCGGCACCGCGACGGCAATACCCACACCCGTGGCAACCAGTGCCGCACCGATCGGCCCGGCCACGGTTTCGAGGCTGGCGGAACCGGCGGCGCTGATGCCTTTCAAGGCTTCCATGATCCCCCACACAGTGCCGAACAGACCGATAAACGGCGAGGTGCTGCCGATACTCGCAACCACGGCCAGGCCGGTCTCCAGGGAGCGACGCTCACGCACGATCTGTTGGCGCAAAGCGCGTTCAAGACGGTCCTGATGGTTGATCGCCTGGCTCAAGTCAGCAGCGTGTGGCGCCTCACCGACCTGGATCGCGGCGTAACCGGCCTGGGCCACACGAGCGGCGGCGCCGGGTTTGGTTTCGGCCAACTCAGCGGCCGAGTCCAGGCTGGATGCCGCCCAGAACTGTTTGTGGAACTTGCGATCCTGGGACTTGAGGCGGCCGAACTGGACGCCCTTGAGCAGGGCCAGGCCCCAGGTAGCGACCGAAAAGACCACCAGCAGCCAGATCACCGCGCTTTCGATGGATTCAGTTGGAGATGCTAATGCCATGATGTTTTCCCTCTGTGCAGGTCGCGATGTGTCCAACACACCGCATCCAATAATTAATGAATCTTGAAATCGATCGGTACGCTGACCCAGCCGTCCTGGGCCACATCACCCTGCTTGGCCGGTACAAAACTCCAGCGCTTCACGGCAGCCAGTGCGGCTTCGTCGAGTTGCTGGCGACCACTGCTTTTCTGAATCTGGATCTCACCCGGCTTGCCGGTGGCCAATACATGCACCCGCAACAGCACCGTGCCTTCCCAACCCCGGCGCTGGGCCAGTGACGGGTATTCCGGCGCCGGGTTCTTCAGGTACGCGGCGTTGGCCGAGGCCGGTGTGACCGGCGCGGGCGCAGGCGGTGCCGGCGGTGCTGGAGCCGGTGGCGCGGGTACAGGCGGCGCGGGCGGCTGCTCGGCTACCGGTTTCGGTGCGGGCTTGGGCACAGGCTTTGGCACCGGCTTGGGTTTCGGAATCTTTTTCGGCGCCGGCTTGGCGGCCAATTCATCAACCACCGGCGGCGGTGGCTCGACAACCGGTGGCGGCGGCGGTGGCGGTACAGGCGGCGGCTCCACAACCGGCGGAGCCGGCTGGGAAAATTCGATCGTCATCGGCGGGATTTCCGGCGGCACAATCGGCAGCACCGGGGTTGGCTTCTGGCTGACCCAATAGATCACCGCGCCATGCAAGGCCAGCGCGAGAATCCCCAACAGGATCGCTTCACGCCGACTCAACACACCCTTCGGGGTTTTCTGCGTACGCAACTGCCCCAACGGCGCGCGATGCGGCCGGCCAAGGTCGACCAACTCACCACCCGGTGCGTGGCGCCACTGCGCCTCTTGTGCACTGGCGGCGGTCTGGACATTGCCCATTGATTAACTCCCCTGCGGTCTTAAGCAAAAAAACCGACGGGCCTGCCTTGGCGGCCGTCGAGGGCTGAATCATCGGGGGCAGACGCTTATCTCTTAAAGTAATCTTTAAAGTTATAGATAGATCTAAATTGAATAACCGAAACATCCGGATACGCCGAAGCCACGTCCTGCGCGGCCTGGCGCCGAGGGGAAAAATCTCAATGCTTTTGAGGCATACAAAATATTCACTGAAGGCATGGCTCAGCGTGGATTACCGGCACACAAATCCTGCAATTGGCGTAGCAACGCCTGCCCGGCCGCACCAAGGCCGTTACGGCCATACAGCGCCAGCCGCACGCCCTGCACCGCAGGCAAACCGCTGTCCGCGCCCAACACCACGTGCCCGGGCTGCACCACCCGCACCGGCAACAGGCTGATCCCCAGCCCCGCCGCCACCGCCGAACACACGCTGGCCAAGCTGGCGCTGGAATAACCGATGCGCCAGCGCCAGCCGCCCACCTCCAGGTGATGCAGCATTTCATTGCGGTACAGGCCGCCGGCGGGAAACGCCACCAACGGCAGCGGATCACGTCCCAGGGACGGCGAACTGCGGCTGTCGACCCAACACAACGGCTCCGGCCAGGACACCAGGCAGTCATCGCTGTCACCCATTTGCTTGACCAGCAGCACGTCGAATTCACCGCCGCGATAATCCCGCAACAATTCCGGCCCCAAGCCGCTGGTGACCTCCAGGCGCACCCGGGGATAAGCCTGCACAAACGCCGACAGCAACGGCATCAGGCGCTCGGCCGCAAAGTCCTCGGGCACCGCCAGGCGCAACACGCCATCACTCTGCTGATTGATCAGCACGTCGGCCGCCTCTTCGTGCAGCGCCAGGATGCGCCGCGCATACGCCAGCAAGCGCTCGCCCTCCACCGTGGCCACCACGCGGCGCTGATCCCGGTCGAGCACCTGGCTACCCAGTGCATCTTCCAGGCGGCGGATCTGTTGGCTGACCGTGGACTGGGTCAAGTGCAGCCGCTCGGCCGCGCGGGTGAAATTGCCGCAATCGACGACGGCAACAAAGCTGCGCAACAACACAGGATCGAACATGGGCTCACCATTCCATTTGCCACTGATTGGCATGGTTATATTTAATTTCAGAATACCCCTGCGGCTGCCCATACTTCACGCCTCATTGCGCACGAGGGGTTTTCCATGACTGACGATCAACAGCATCTGCATCACGCCGTGCAACTGGCCAAGGCCAACGTAGCTGCCGGTGGCCGCCCGTTTGGTGCCGTGCTGGTGCGTGACGGCGAGGTGCTGGTCGAGGCGGTCAACGAAATCCACTTGAGCCAGGACCCCACCGCCCACGCCGAGATGCTCGCCATCCGTGCCGCCAGCCAACAACTCGGCCCGCGCCTCGACGGTTGTGTGATCTACGCCAGCGGCCAGCCCTGCCCGATGTGCCTGAGTGCGATGCACCTGTGCGGCATATCCCGCGTGGTGTTCGCTGCCAGCAACGACGTGGCGGCGCCCTTTGGTTTGTCCACAGCAGCGATCTACCAGCAACTGGCGCTGCCGCTGGCGGAGCAAAAATTGCCCGTGCAGCACCTGCCGCAGGCAGCGATGCAAGCCCTCTACCGCGAGTGGCAGGCCCTGCATGACGCTGAATAATTCGTTCGCCGGCAAGCTCGCCGGTTGGGGTTTGCTGGTGGTGCTGGGCCTGAACCTGCGGCCCATCCTCAGTTCCATCAGCCCGTTGCTGGGGGAAATCCGCCTGGCCACCGGCCTGAGTTTCCAGAGCAGCGCCCTGCTCACCAGCCTGCCGGTGATCTGCATGGGCCTGGTGGCGTTGGTGGGGGTGCGCCTGGAGGCGAAGCTGGGGGAGCGTCGCGGAATCGCCCTGGGCTTGATGATGATTCTGCTGGCGTGCCTCGCGCGCTGGCTGTTTGGCCAGGCGCCGGCGCTGCTGGCCACCGCATTGTTCGGCGGTGCGGGTGTGGCGCTGATCCAGGCGCTGGTGCCGGCGATGATCAAGCGCCAGTTTCACCAGCGCGTGCCGTTGGCGATGGGGGTTTACTCGGCTTCGCTGATGGGCGGCGGTGGCTTGGCCGCGCTGCTCAGCCCGTTGGTGGCGGGGCATTTCCAGCAGTGGCAGGCGGGGCTCGGGATCTGGCTGCTACCGGCCCTGGGCGCACTATTGTTGTGGGCGTGGCTGCCATTGGGTGCGGCGAGAAACCCGCAGGTGACGGCGCCGTTCCAGGGCCTGCGCAACCGTCGGGCGTGGTTGCTGGCGCTGTATTTCGGCCTGGTGAATTGCGGCTACATGAGCATGGTCGCGTGGCTGCCGGCCTACTACCAGCAGTTGGGTTGGGGCGTACTGCCCAGTGGTTCGCTGCTGGCGTTCATGACGATCTTCCAGGTAATCGCCGCGCTGTTGATGCCGGCACTGGCGCAACGTGGCATTGATCGTCGACCGTTACTGAGCATCAGCCTGCTGGCCCAGACCGTGGGCTATATCGGCTTGCTGACGGCGCCGCTGGAATTCCCCCACCTGTGGGTGGCGTTGATCGGTTTCGGCCTGGGAGCGTGTTTCGCCCTGAGCCTGTTGCTGACCCTGGATCACCGCCGCGACCCTCGGGAGGCCGGCCAACTGGCGGCGTTCGTCCAGGGCGTGGGCTTTTTGATCAACGCCGTATCACCGTGGCTGACCGGCTGGCTGCGGGAATTGACTGGCAGTTTCGTAAGCGCCTGGATGGTGCTGACGCTGACGGTGGTGGCGATGCTGATACTCACCCGGGTGTTCAGCCCGGCCACCTACCGCACAGGCTCTATGGATATGCAATTTGAATCTAGATAAAACAATGAACATTCTTTTGCGGAATAAGCGAGGCGATTAGAATCGCGGTTTCCTTCAGGACGCCGGAAAACTCCATGGACCTTCGCCAACTGCGCTACTTCATTGCTCTGAACGAGTACCGCAGTTTTGTGCGCGCCGCCGACGCCATGGGCATTACCCAGCCGGCGTTCAGCCGCAGCATCCAAAGCCTGGAACAGGAGTTTGGCTGTGTGCTGGTGGACCGCGCCCACAAAGACCTGCGCCCCACTCCCGAGGGCCAGGTGGTGTTGCAACATGCCTTGTCGCTCGTTCAGGGGGCGGCGCGGCTGAGCCACGAAGTCACCCGCATGACCAAGCTCGACGCCGGCGAATTGCGCTTTGGCTGCGATGCCGTGGCGGCGGTGAACCTGGTGCCTGGAGCGATCGCACGGTTTGTCGGCGCTCATCCACGAGTACGCAGCGGTTTGCATGTGGATAACTGGGAAAAACTCGGACGCAGTTTGAGTCGCGAAGAGATCGAATTCTTCATCGCCGATGTGCGCCACTTCGAGGCCGATCCGAATTTCCAGACCCAGGCCCTGACACCCCGGCGCAATGTATTTTTCTGCCGCGCCGGGCACCCGTTACTGGCCAAGGACAGCCTCTCGACCAACGACTTGTTTGACTACCCGCTGGCCACACCGCTGATCGCTCCCGGGGTACGCAAGCTACTGGCCAACCTGAGCGGGCGTGTCGACTTTTCTCCCGCTATCGAACTGGAGCAGTTTGCGGCGCTGGCAGCCATCGTGCACCAGTCCAACGCGATTGGCCTGGGTGCCGAGGATGCGTTTGCCGAAGACTTTGCCCGTGGCGCACTGACGGTGTTGCACTGGCGCAACGTGCCTCACAGCCTCGACAGTTTGAACAACCGCTGCGGGATCATCAGCCGTACCGGGTTTCGCTTGTCGCCGGCGGCGAAGGCGATGATCGAAACCCTGATCACCGTGGATACCCCCTCTGCTGAAGCAAGCTTGCTCGCCCGCAATTAAAAAACCAGGCTTGCGCGCGACAGCCCATTCTCTTGATTTCAATGAAACTGTTATCGGCAATCAGCGGGTTTTTTCGCCTGCCGGGAACCGACACCATTGGCTCCAGAACAGAAAAACCTGGAGCCCTGCCATGTACTTGAAATACCCAATCAGTTGGACTGCCCTTGCCTTGGCAGCGGCCCTCACCGGCACCGCCGCCCAGGCTTCCATGCCGGCGAACCTGCCCGCCGATCAGAGCGTTGGCGCCATCGAGCAGGTGCACGCCTTCCACGATGCCATGCCCACCGGCGTGAGCGTTACCGAGACCGGACGCATCTTTGTCAACTTTCCTCGCTGGGGCGACGAGGTGCCGTTTACCGTCGCAGAATTGCGCGACGGCAAAGTCGTACCCTACCCTGACCAGGCGATAAACCAGGCCAACCCCAAAGACCCGGCCAAAGGGTTTATCAGCGTACAAAGCGTGGTGGCCGACGGGCGCGGACGCCTCTGGATACTGGACACCGCGGCGCCTGGCTTCTCGCCTCCACAGCCAGGTGGTGCCAAGCTCGTCGCAGTTGAGCTCGCCACCAACAAGGTGGTCAAGACCCTCGTATTCCCGAAAAACGTCATGCTGCCCGGCACCTACGTCAACGACATGCGCTTTGATTTTCGCGTGGGTGACCAAGGCGTGATCTATATCACCGACTCTTCACTTACCGGCCCGGGCGCGATCATCGTCATGGACATCGCCAGTGGCACGGCCATACGCCGGCTCAGTGGTGCACCCTCGACCTCGGTCGACCCGAACTTCGTACCCACGGTCGAAGGCCAGGTCCTGAAAGTGCGGGATGCCAAAGGCGGCACCCAGCCTTTTGCCGTGGCTTCGGACGGCATCGCCCTGTCGGCTGATGGGCAGATCTTGTATTTCTGCCCGCTGTCGAGTCGGCACCTGTACGCCATCCCCACGGCACTGCTGCGTGACGAGACAGTCAGCGAAGCACGGCTCGAAATGGCGGTCAAAGACCTCGGGGAAAAAGGCGCCTCGGACGGGCTTGAAGCCGACGCCTCGGGGGCCGTGTATGCCGGCGACTACGAAAACAACAGCGTGCGCAAACGGCTGGCGAACGGGCAATGGCAGACCATCGTCCATGATCCGCGTGTGCTTTGGCCCGACACACTGTCAATCGGTCCTGATGGCTACCTGTACTTCATCGCCAATCAGCTGCACCGCCAAAGCATCTTTCACGCAGGCAAAGACTTGCGCCAGAAACCCTACAGCCTGCTGCGCGTGAAGATCGATGCCGCGCCGGCGCCCACACACTAGCGGCGCCGAAGCATGAATATTGATGCGTTGAACCTGTTCATGCGATCAACAGAGCTGGGCAATATCACCGCAGCCGGCAGGGAGCTGGGACTCGCGCCCTCGGTGGCCAGCCACAAACTGGCGAAGCTTGAAGAATACCTGGGCATGCGCCTGCTGCATCGCACCACCCGCCAGGTCAGCCTGACCGAAGACGGTGCGCTGTTTCTGCCCCATGCAATCCGGGTGCTGGCAGCCGTGGACGAGGCCTATCTGGTCGCGGTGAAAGGCAAGGACGTGGCCAAGCGGGTGTTAAGAGTATCCGCCCCCGGGTCCTTCGCGCGGATGTGCCTGATGCCGGCCATTACCCGGTTCCTGCACGCCAACCCGAAGCTGAAGATCGACCTGATACTGTCCGATCAAATGCAGGACCTGACCGAGATCGGGATTGATGTGGCAATCCGCATCGCCGCCCTGAAGGACTCATCCCTGGTGGCGCGCAAGCTCGGCTGCGACAGACGCATCCTGTGTGCGGCACCCGCCTACCTCCAGGCGCATGGCGAACCGACTTCACCTGCGGAGCTGGTCAATCATTCCTGCATCCTGCTGGGCGACGAGGACCATTGGCGTTTCGTGGGTGCCCAGTCACACAAAGTCACGGCAATCAGTGGTTCGCTCAGAGTCAATTGCGGCGAAAGCGCACGGCTTGCCGCGGAGGGTGGGCTCGGCATCGTCTCTGTTTCACAGTGGAACGTCAGGCCCTCACTGGAAAGCGGCGCATTGGTGGAAATCATGCCGTCCTGTGTCCTGGAGCAAACCCGGGATATCTGGGCGATCTACCCCAGCGCGCGGTTGATCTCATCCAAGGCTCGGGCTTTCGTCGAGTTCATGATCGCCGAGTTCCAGGGCGATTTTTAGCATAGGGAAAAAATCATGACGGTGACTCACCAAGCTGCAGGCAGAACAAATCTCGCGAGCGGCCCACGCGTCGTTCGACTAGGGGTGACAGACTTGTCGTTCCATCGGGTTACCGCTGCGGTGGTAGCGCTGGTGTTGCAACGCATGGGCCTGACCGGGCAAAGACGGCCGTTCGATTCCGAGGCCTTTTACGAATTCTGAATTCGCGGCGGGCTGGCTACAAGGGCCTGCTCACTGAGGCTAGTTTGGCGATGCAGATGTTCTGCAATCTCCCCAAACCGAGGATTCCAACATGCTCTACCTGGTTTTCAGCGGCACCATCAAAGAAGGCAAACAGGCCGAGTTCTATCGTGATGTAGCGGCCGTTTCACAAAAGCTCACCCACCAGCACGACAAGGCCGTGGTCTATCAATGGCATAACGATGAAGAGAACCCCAACCGGTTCTTTCTCAACGAACAGTGGGAAAGCGTCGCGGACCTGCACGCGCATTTCGAAACGCTCTACAAAGCCTTCGGCCCGGCGAAACCCACCGAGCGCCTGCCGGCGAAAATCCTCGCGTACCTGGATGAAGCACAGGTGAACTTCTACCAGGCCATTCAGTAAATCGCACCCGGTCACCCCAGGGTGACCGGGACGCTTGCTCAGCTCGCTGTCCTTTCCACCGGGTTGAGTTCGCTCAGCCGTCCCTCCTGGCGCTCAAACCGATTGGCCCGGGCAAACGTGCCGAAATCGTTGAAGCGCACGCCCATCTCCGCCATCACCTTGTGCGCCGTTTTCACCGTCATCTGGCGGATGTAGAACGGCTCCTTGACCACAAAGTGATGAATCCCGTGGGTGCTGCCGAAGTTGAAGCAGAACGCTTGCAACGGCCACAGCCACCACGGGTTGAGCACCTGGGTTTGCTGGATCACGTTGCCCGGCTCGATGTCGCCGTAGTAGTGCATGTTGGAGCTGACAAAATGCAGGCAGAAGGTGCGCAGCACGTTGGGCCCGATGATCACCACGGCGGCGATGTCGATGATGTGCATCACTGCCAAGGTGTTGGCTGACCAGTCGATTGGCGCGCCCAGCAGGCTGGCGATGCCATTCGCGGCATGGAAGCCGAGGAACACATACCACGCGCCCCAATGCAGCAGCGCCAGCGGTGCGTAGACCAGCGCCGTGCGCTTGAGAATGCCCAGCTTGTGCTTCCAGGACGGTGCGCGCAGCACCCGGATCAGTGCTGACATGATGTTGTCGCCGACCATCAGCAAGCGTGCGAAGCCCCACGGTTCACCGTTGGTGATTGCGCGCTCTTCGATGTCGGTTTCGCTGCCGGAAACCTTGTGGTGATTGAGGTGGATATGGCGCCGTACCCAAGGGTTGATGGTGCTGGGCCGCGCCAGCCACACCAGGCCCATCATCAGGTTGTGGGGCAGGCGCTGCTTGCGAAAGTACATGCTGTGGATCAGGTCGTGTTCCAGTTCGTGGGTCAATGACGCGAGGAATGCGTTGAGCAGCAGGCACACCCACCACGCCATGTGCCCGGTGATATACAGCGCCGCCGAACCCAGCATGCCCACCAGGGCAAAGGCCAGGATGCCCGCGCCCAACGCATCCTGATGCAGCAGCCAGGGGTGGCGCTGGCGCAATAACAGCCCCTCGGCCAGCACCACTTCACGGATATGCGCTGAACGCTGTTGTGCGTTCATCTGCCGGGGACTTGCAGAAGTACCGTCCATGCTTCCATCCTCTGTCTTATTGATGCGTACATCCTGCCCTATGCGATCTGGCGGGACGCTAGCCCCACACGCCAACCTGTTGACCGCAAGCGCCAATCAACATGACCGAACCGACCTCTCTCGCCAGCTGGACCCGCGCCCTGCGCAAGCAGCTCGACGCCCTGGGCCTCGACAGCGCCGCGCTGTGTGCCCAGGCCGGGCTCGACCCGCAGTTGATGGAAGATCCGAACGCGCGCTACCCGCTATCGGCCACCACGCGCCTGTGGGAACTGGCGGTACAGGCCAGCGGCGACCCGGCGATTGGCTTGCGGGTGTCGCGGTTTGTCAGCCCCACCACCTTTCACGCGCTGGGTTATGCGCTGGTGGCCAGCGGCAGCCTGCGGGAAGTGTTCGAGCGGATCGTGCGCTATCACCAGGTGGTCAGCGACGCCCTGAGCCTGGAGCTTAGCCGGGAGGGCGAACGTTACCGCTTTCGCCTGCAACAGCCCGCCGGTACACCCGCACCCGCGTTTGAGGCGATTGATGCGTTCGCCGCGATTTACGTGCGCACCTGCCGCAATCGCCTGGGCCGGGAGTACGCGCCGCTGGCGGTGTACCTGCGGCGGCCCGAGCCGGCTGATCCCAAGCCGTGGCACACGGTATTTCGCGCGCCGGTGTTTTTTGCCGCCGAGGAAGACCGTCTGGAATTTGCGGCCCGGGACTTTGACAGCCACCTGGACGATGCCAACCCCGAGTTGGCCGAGCACAATGAAACCGTGCTCAAGCGCACCCTGGCGCAACTGCGGCCGCTGACCTGGGAACGCAAGGTGCGTTCGGCCATTGAGGCGCAGTTGCCTGACGGTGAGCCGAGCGCCGAGCGCATCGCCCAGGCGTTGCATCTGAGTTTGCGCAGCTTGCAGCGGCATCTGGCGGATGAGGGCTGCCGGTTTGATGCGCTGCTGAACGAATGCCGGGAGAACCTCGCGCTGCTGCATCTGCGGGATCCCGAGTGTTCGCTGGCGGAGATCAGTCATTTGCTGGGGTTTGCCGATACCAGCAGCTTCAACCGGGCGTTCAAGCGCTGGACCGGGATCACGCCGGGGCAGTTTCGGGATGGGTTGAGGTAGCTGGAGTTGCGGCGGCTGCGAGGGCCTCTTCGCGAGCAAGCCCGCTCCCACATTTGACCGCATTCCAAAGGATGTACTCGGTCAAATGTGGGAGCGGGCTTGCTCGCGAAAGCGGTCAATCAAACACCCCAAAAGCCAGTGGCAGTCAGCGCCCCCGATCCCGCCGCAACACCTTCTTCACCCGCGCCACCAACGCCCGGGCCTCAAACGGCTTGAGCAAATAATCATCCTCATGCAATTCCAGCCCACGCAGCCGATCTTCAATCCCGTCCGGCGTGGTCAGAAACAACATCGGCGTCTCACCCTTCAACCGGATCGCCTGCTGCAGCTTCCAGGCATTCAGCCCCGGCAGCATCACATCCAGGATCACCAGGTCGTATTCGGTGCTTTCCACAAAGCGCAGGGCCGCCATGCCATTGGCCGCCACCTCCACCGTGTAGCTGGCCTCTTCAAGACTGCGGCCCATCGCCTCGGCCGCCTCTGACTCGTGTTCCACTAGCAGGACGCGCATAACACACCTCGAATAATCGTGAACGCAGGCTACCACCCTCAGGCATGCGCCGCCTCGCGCAAACGTTGCGGGTCGAGGATTTCGATCTCGCCATAGCCCAGGCGCACGATGCCCTGGCCTTGCAGGTCCTTGAGCAACGCATTGGTGGTCTGGCGCGACAGGCTCAGCATCGCGGCCAAGTCTTCCTGGGGCAGTTGCAGCACCTGCCGGGCCTGCTCGATGTCGCCGTAGCCTTCGGCGATCATCAACAAGCGGTGCGCCACCCGCACCGACGCCGGCATCAGGCTCAATTGCTCGATATTGATAAAGGTCAGGCGCAGCTTCTGGCTCATCAACAGGGCCATGTCGCGCCAGTAACGCGGAGTCTGTTCAAGGATGTGCAGCAACGCCGGCTGCGGTACCTGCAACAACGTACACGGCCCGACGGCGCAGGCATCGTGGGTGCGGGGCAACCCGTCGAACAATGAGATTTCGCCGAACCAGTATGGCAACTCCGCCAGGCTCAACACTGCCTCCTTGCCCTGCTCGTTCACCGCGCTGATACGCAGGGAGCCCTCCAGCACCGCATACAACCCACACGGCGGATCGCCGCGCTTGAACAGGTATTGCCCCGCCGTCAGCTGCCGCAACCGGGCGCTGGCCAGCAAGCTATTCTGTAGATCAGCAGGCAGATGGCTGTACCAGTGACCGGTGGCCAGCCGTGGGTGCCATTTCTCTACATCCATGCGAACTCCGAAGATTGTCGGCCAGTTGACAGTGTGTCGCGGGCCTACAGGGCATGATCAAACATCCTACAGGAGGAACAACAATGAAAAGCCTCGTCGACCATCTCAGTCAATACGCGGCCTACCACCGCGACCCGCGCAATATCGCCAGCCACTTTATCGGCATCCCGCTGATCGTGGTGGCCGTGGCCGTGCTGCTGTCACGCCCCGAATGGACGGTGGCCGGGCTGTGGCTGTCGCCCGCGGTGGTAGTGGCGCTGCTTTCGGCATGGTTCTACCTGCGCCTGGAACTGGCGCTCGGCGTGCTGATGACGGTGCTGATGGGCCTGTCGGTGTGGGCCGGGCATGTGCTGGCGGCGCAAAGCACGCTGGTGTGGCTGAGCAGCGGCATCGGCATGTTCGTGGTGGGCTGGGTGATCCAGTTTGTGGGGCATTACTACGAGGGGCGCAAGCCGGCGTTTGTCGATGACGTGTCCGGGTTGATCGTGGGGCCGTTGTTTGTGGTGGCGGAGTTGGCGTTCCTGGTGGGGCTGCGGCATGACCTGAAGCGGCAGATTGAAGAGCGCTCGGGGCCCGTGGCCGTGCGGCAAAAGAACGCCACGGCCTGAGCAACACTGGAGATCCAAATGTGGGAGCGGGCTTGCTCGCGAAAGCGGAGTGTCAGTCACCGGATGTACCGACTGAACCACCGCATTCGCGAGCAAGCCCGCTCCCACATGGGTTTTGCGGCGCTTTTAGGCTTTTTGCCAGACCTTGGGCTTGAAGAACAACGTCTCGCCCCGCGCCAAACCCGTCAGGCTGTCGTGGTCTTTCACCACTTCAGCCTCGATCAACTCGCTCTGGCCTTCGACCTTCAGGGTCACCCGGGTGGTCGCGCCAAGCGGGCGAATATCACGCACTTCAGCCGCGTGGTGGTCTTCCAGTTCATGGCGCGACAGCGACACTTCATGCGGGCGGAACAGCACGTGCTTGTCTTCACCCAAATGCAGGCGATTGGAGTCGCCGAGGAAGTGATAAACAAAATCACTGGCCGGGTTTTCGTAGACTTCGCCCGGTGAGCCAATCTGCTCGATCACGCCCTTGTTCATCACCACGATGCGGTCCGCCACTTCCATGGCTTCTTCCTGGTCGTGGGTCACGAACACCGAGGTCAGGTTGATGTCTTCGTGCAGGCGCGCCAGCCAGCGGCGCAGTTCTTTACGGACCTTGGCATCGAGGGCGCCGAAGGGTTCATCCAGCAGCAGCACTTTCGGCTCTACCGCCAGGGCGCGCGCCAGGGCGATACGCTGGCGCTGGCCGCCGGAGAGTTGTTCCGGGTAGCGATCCGACAGCCAATCGAGCTGCACCATGTTCAGCAGCTCGTGGACTTTTACCGCGATCTGGCTTTCGGTGGGGCGCTGGTTTTTCGGTTTCATGCGCAGGCCGAACGCGACGTTGTCGAACACGGTCATGTGGCGGAACAGCGCGTAGTGCTGGAACACAAAGCCGACGTTGCGATCACGCACGTCGTGGCCGGAGACGTCTTCACCATGGAACACGATGTTGCCGGCATCCGGGGTTTCGAGACCGGCGATGATCCGCAGCAGGGTAGTCTTGCCGCAGCCGGACGGGCCCAGCAACGCCACCAGCTCGCCACTCTGGATGTCCAGATTGATGCTGTTCAGGGCCTTGAAGGCGTTGAAATTCTTGCTGACATTACGGACTTCGATCGACATGACTTATTCCTCACCAGCACTTTTGCGCAGGCGGTTGATACGGTTCTCGCTCCACTGCTTGAGCAGCAGGATGAAGAGCGCCAGGATCAGCAACAGGCTCGCGACGGCAAACGCGGCGACGTGGTTGTATTCGTTGTAGAGGATCTCGACGTGCAGCGGCAAGGTGTTGGTCACGCCGCGAATGTGGCCGGACACCACCGACACCGCACCGAACTCACCCATGGCCCGCGCGGTACACAGCACCACGCCGTAGATCAGGCCCCACTTGATGTTCGGCACGGTGACATGCCAGAACATCTGCCAGCCGTTGGCGCCCAGCAGGCGCGCGGCCTCTTCTTCCTGGGTGCCCTGCTCCTGCATCAGCGGGATCAGCTCACGGGCCACGAACGGCACGGTGACAAAGATGGTCGCCAGCACGATGCCCGGCAAGGCGAACACGATCTGGATGTCATGGTCTTGCAGCCACGGGCCAAAGAAGCCCTGGGCGCCGAACATCAACACGTAGACCAGGCCGGCGATCACCGGCGATACCGAGAACGGCAGGTCGATCAGGGTCACCAGGATACTTTTGCCACGGAACGAGTACTTGCTCACGCACCAGGCGGCGCTGACGCCGAACACCACGTTGAGCGGTACCGAAATCACCACGGCGATCACCGTGAGTTTCAATGCCGACAGCGCGTCCGGCTCAAGGATCGCGGTGAAGAACGCACCCAGGCCATTCTTCAGGCCCTGGGACACCACGATAAACAGCGGCAGCAACAAAAACAGGAAGAACACCAGCCAGCCAAGGCTGATCAGGATGCGTCGGGACACCGCACTGCCACGACGGGCAGCGTTGGCCGAGGACGCGGCGGAAATAGACGATTGGGACATGTTCCGCGCCTCCTTATGGGTGTTCGATGCGCCGCTGCAGCAAGTTGATCAGCAGCAGCAGGACAAAGGAAACCACCAGCATCAGCACACCGATGGACGTGGCGCCGTGGTAGTCGTATTGGTCGAGCTTGACCATGATCAGCAACGGCAGGATCTCGGTTTTCATCGGCATGTTGCCGGCGATGAAGATCACCGAACCGTACTCACCGACACCTCGTGCAAACGCCAAGGCGAAGCCGGTCAACCAGGCAGGCAGCAGCGCCGGTACCAGGATGTAGCGGAACACTTGCAGGGGCTTGGCGCCGAGACAGGCGGCGGCTTCTTCGATTTCCCGGGGGATATCGGCCAACACCGGCTGCACGGTACGCACCACGAATGGCAGCGTGACGAAGGTCAGCGCGAGAGTGATGCCCAGGGGGGTGTAGGCGATCTTGAAGCCCAGGTCGGCGGCGAACTGGCCTACCAGGCCAGTGGGCGTGTACAGCGCGGTGAGTGCAATACCGGCGACGGCGGTGGGCAGGGCGAACGGCAAGTCGATCATCGCATCGATGATCTTGCGCCCGGGGAAGGTGTAGCGCACCAGTACCCATGCCAGCAGGGTACCGATCACGCCGTTGATGATCGCGGCATACAACGCAGTGCCGAAGCTCAGTTTCAACGCCGCCAGCACACGCGGTGCGGAGATGATGTTCCAGAACTGATCCCAGGTGAGTTGAGCGGCATGTACAAACATCGCCGCAAGGGGGATGAGTACGATCAGGCTGAGGTACACCACGGTGTAGCCCAGCGTCAGCCCGAAGCCGGGTATGACGGGGGAGATACGACGCGACATAAGAGTCCTTGGTTAGCGGGTAGATACCACTGTAGGAGCGAGCTTCTGTGGGAGCTGGCTTGCCTGCGATGCCGGCACCTCGGTGTATCAGCTACACCGAGGTGATGCTATCGCGGGCAAGCCCGGCTCCCACAGAAAGCTGGCTCCTACAGTTTGATTTTGCTTACTGCGCCGAGTAGATCTGGTCGAACACGCCACCGTCATTGAAGAATTTCGGTTGGGCAGTTTTCCAGCCGCCGAAGTCTTTGTCGATAGTCACCAGGTCCAGTTTCGGGAACTGCTGGGCGTATTTGGCGGCGACTTTCTCATCGCGTGGGCGGTAGAAGTTCTTCGCCGCAATCTCCTGGCCAGCCGGGCTGTACAGGTGCTTGAGGTACTCGGTGGCGATCTCGGTATTGCCCTTTTTCTCAGCGTTCTTGTCGACCACGGCCACTGGCGGCTCGGCGAGGATCGACAGCGAAGGTACAACGATGTCGAACTTGTCGGCGCCGCCGTCTTCCTTCAGGGCCAGGAAGGCTTCGTTTTCCCAGGCCAGCAACACGTCACCCTGACCGTTGTTGACGAAGGTGATGGTCGAACCGCGCGCGCCGGTGTCGAGGATCGGCACGTGCTTGAACAGCTCTTTCACGTATTCCTGGGCCTTGGCTTCGCTGCCACCGGCTTTCAGGCCGTAGGCCCAGGCGGCTAGGAAGTTCCAGCGGGCGCCGCCGGAGGTTTTCGGGTTCGGGGTGATCACCGACACGTCTTTCTTGATCAGGTCGCCCCAATCCTTGATGCCTTTAGGGTTGCCCTTGCGTACCAGGAACACGATGGTCGAGGTGTACGGGGTGCTGGCGTCCGGCAGGCGGGTTTGCCAGTTTTCCGGCAGGGTCTTGCCCAGTTTTGCGATTTCGTCGATGTCGCCGGCCAGGGCCAGGGTCACGACGTCGGCGCGCAGGCCGTCGATTACCGCGCGGCCCTGCTTGCCCGAACCACCGTGGGATTGCTGGATCTTGACGTTGTCACCCGGGTGCGACTGCTTCCAGAAGCTGGTGAATTCAGCGTTGTAGTCCTGGTAGAGCTCGCGGGTGGGGTCGTAAGACACGTTGAGCAGTTCGTAATCCTTGGCAACAGCGGAACCGGCAAACACGGCACTGGCCAGTGCTGCCAGGGCA
This sequence comes from Pseudomonas sp. NPDC087814, assembly GCF_044742865.1. Taxonomy (NCBI): domain Bacteria; kingdom Pseudomonadati; phylum Pseudomonadota; class Gammaproteobacteria; order Pseudomonadales; family Pseudomonadaceae; genus Pseudomonas; species Pseudomonas sp. NPDC087814. The sequence goes on from NZ_JBIUVK010000023.1 coordinate 16,874, forward strand.
TAACGGCGAATCGACGACATAGAAGGCTCCTGAAATTCTTGGGTGTTGGCTTTTTTCTTATAGTTGCGGGTCTTGCAATCGAATCGCCGGTGTTGCTCAGCTCGGTTTGTTGCCCGGGTTCTGCAAACGGAATTTCTCTTTGCGTTCGATTTGTACTACCTGGGCGTTGTGCACAGTGATTTCCACCGCGCCAAACCGCAGATCGCGCAGGGCGCTCTGGATCTCGCGCAAAATGGCTGCTTCGTCCTGGCCGTCAACGCTACGTAGAGATGCGCTCATGGTCGTGCTCCTGAAATGAGAAGTGCCTCGCAGTGGCGGCACTGCTTGCGGCGTGAGGGCGATAGTAGATAAGCGCGGATATTCTTAAAAATACTATTTAAGAATGTTTATATAACCAGAAAGAATTTTCTGATGGGACGAGGGGTTGCGAGGGGTTTGGCGGGACGACCCGTGAAATAAAGCCGTGTGGAGATCCAAATGTGGGAGCGGGCTTGCTCGCGAAGGCGGTGGGTCAGTGACAGATTTGCTGACTGACCCACCGCCTTCGCGAGCAAGCCCGCTCCCACATTTTGGCCCTGTTTCAAATCAGGACAGGCAGTGGTTAACGAATTGTCGGCGCCCTCGCCCAATCCAGCTCACTGGCCGGCATCGGCCGACCAAACCAGTACCCCTGGCCAAGGTCACAGCGCTGTTCCAATAGAAACCGCGCCTGCTCAACCTGCTCGATACCTTCGGCATGCACCTGCATGCCCATGCTCTGCGCCAACGCGATCACTACCCGCACGATCGCCGCATCGTCCTCATCCCATGGCAACCCGGCGACAAAACCCTGGTCGATCTTGAGCTTCTGCACCGGCAAGCGCTTGAGCCGCAGCAGCGATGAATAACCGGTGCCAAAGTCGTCGATGGCCAGGCGCAAGCCGAGCTCACGCAGGCGATGCATTTGCTCAAGGGCGACTTCCGGGTCTTCCATCACCGCGCTTTCGGTGACTTCCAGCTCTAAAAGCGCCGGATCCAGCCCCGTGTCGTGCAGCACCTTGGCCACTTGCTCATACAGCTCTCGCCGGGCAAACAGGCGGCTGGACACATTCACCGCGAGAAACGTCAACGGTGCACCGTCTGCCAGCCACTGGCACATCTGGCGGCAGGCCTGGTCCATGACCCAGGCGTCGATGTCGGCAATCAGCCCGGTGCGCTCGGCAATCGGGATGAATTCCCCCGGCGGCACCAGCCCGCGCTCCGGGTGCTGCCAGCGCACCAGGGCTTCGACGCCGATCATTCGGCTGTCTTGCAGGTCGTGCACTGGCTGGTAGTAAACCCGCAGCTCCTGCTGATCCAGGGCGCGGCGCAGTTCACCGGCCATTTCCACGCGGTGCTGGGCGTGGGCAGTAAGCTCTTCGGTGTACAAGGCGTAGCCTTCGCGGCCGGCGCTCTTGGCCTTGAACAACGCGGAGTCGGCGTTGCGCAGCAGTTGCTCGGCGCTCAGCGCGTCGCTGGGGAACAGGCTGATCCCGATGCTCACGCTGATAAACAGTTGATGGCCGTCGAAGATGACCGGTTCTTTCATCGCGTCGAGAATACGTTGCGCCAGGGCGGCGGCCTGGCCCACCTGTGGACAACTTTCCGCCAGCACCGCGAACTCGTCACCGCCCAGGCGCGCCAGGGTCACGCCGGGGCCGAACAGGCCTTGCAGGCGCTCGCCGACGGCCTTGAGCAACTGGTCGCCGACGTTATGGCCGAGGCTGTCGTTGATGATCTTGAAATGGTCGAGGTCGAGCAGCAGCAAGGCGCAGCCACGTTTATGGATCTGCGCGGAGGCCAGGGCCTGTTCGGCACGGTCGGTGAACAGCAGGCGGTTGGGCAGGTCGGTCAGCGGGTCGTGATGGGCCAGGTGCGCCAACTCGCTCTCGGAGTGCTTGATGGCGCTGATATCGGAGAACACCGCGACGTAGTGGCTGATATGGCCCTGCTCATCACGGATCACCCGGATGGTCTGCCACTGTGGATAGATTTCGCCGCTTTTACGGCGGTTCCAGATTTCACCGCTCCATTCACCGTCACGTTCCAGCGTCTCGAACATCGCCTGGTAGAAACTGGCCGAGTGGCGCCCGGACTTGAACAGGCTCGGCTGGTGCCCCAGCACGTCTTCGCACTGGTAGCCGGTGATTTCGATAAAGGCCCGGTTGACGTGAACAATCAGCCCCTGGGCATCGGTGACCAGCACCCCTTCGCGGGTGCAATCGAACACGGCGGCGGCCTGGCGCAGGCGCTCGCGGTTTTCCTTCAGTGGCTGCTGGATCAGGTTCGCCCGGGCAAAGTGCGCGCAGAGCAGGTAGATCGCCAGGGCACTGAGGCTGACCCACAGGTAACCGCGTATCTGAAGCCAGCGGCCCAGCTCCACGGGTTCATCGATAAAGTTGATCAATACCTGATGGCTGAGCTGAATCCACACAATCGAAACCAGCAGGTACATCAGCCCGGCACGCAGGGCACCTCGGTATGAAAACAGCATATGTTCAGTAATCCTTACTAAAAAACCAGATTCGCCCTACAAAGGTTACGGATTATAGAATAAGAAACATCCAGTCACTCCTATCTGAAAGGGCGGCTGGTTTTATCTGTAGGCTTAGTGATAATGCGCAAGCTGGTTTTTTCTTTATCTGAGGGCCATACAGCCTATGTGGTACAACGGTTTTCTTGACTTGTCGGCCTGGCAACTGGTGGCAGTCACTCTGTTGATGACCCACGTGACCATTGTCGGGGTCACGGTCTATCTGCACCGCTATTCAGCCCACCGCTCCCTGGAGCTCAATGCTGGCCTGAAACACTTCTTCCGCTTCTGGCTGTGGCTCACCACGGCGCAGAACACCCGCGAGTGGACCGCTATCCACCGCAAACACCACGCCAAGTGCGAAACCGTCGACGATCCTCACAGCCCGGTGATCAAGGGCCTGTCCACCGTGCTGCGCAAAGGCGCCGAGCTGTATCGCGCCGAAGCCGAGAACCCCGAGACCCTGCGCATCTACGGCAAGAACTGCCCGGAAGACTGGATCGAGCGCAAGCTCTACACCCCGTACCCGCTGCTGGGCGTGGCGATCATGGGCGTGATCGACCTGCTGCTGTTCGGCACCATCGGCATCACCATCTGGGCCATCCAGATGATGTGGATCCCGTTCTGGGCTGCCGGCGTAATCAACGGCCTGGGTCATGCCATCGGCTACCGCAACTTCGAATGCCGCGACGCGGCGACCAACCTGATTCCCTGGGGCATCATCGTGGGTGGCGAAGAACTGCATAACAACCACCACACCTACCCCAACTCCGCCAAGCTGTCGGTGAAGAAGTGGGAGTTCGACCTGGGCTGGGCCTGGATCAAAGTGTTCAGCTTCCTGCGCCTGGCCAAGGTGCAACGGGTCGCGCCGATCGCCCACCGGGTCGAAGGCAAGGGCAGCCTGGACATGGACACCGCGATGGCGATCCTCAACAACCGCTTCCAGATCATGGCCCAGTACCGCAAGTTGGTGATTGGCCCGCTGGTCAAGCAGGAACTGGAAAAGGTCGATCACTCGGTGCGCCACCAATTCCATCGCGCCAAGCGCCTGCTGTCGCGGGAAACCAGCCTGCTGGATGACCGCCACCATGTGCGCATCCAGAGCATGCTGGAACACAGCCAGGCCTTGAAAGTGATCTACGAGAAGCGCCTGGCGCTGCAACAGATCTGGCTGAAAACCAGCACCAACGGCCACGACATGCTGGCGGCGATCAAGGAATGGGTGCACGAGGCCGAGGCGAGCGGGATTCAATCCCTGCGGGACTTTGCCCATCAGCTGAAGACCTATTCGCTGCGGCCTGCCGCGGCCTGATACGGCTGTAGCGAGCCGATTTTTTGTGGCAAGGGAGCTTCTGTGGCGAGGGAGCTTGCTCCCGCTGGAGTGCGCAGCGCTCCCAAGATTTTGGGGCCGCTACGCAGCCCAGCGGGAGCAAGCTCCCTCGCCACAACAAGCTCCCTCCCCATAGCAGCTCATTCCCAATAGCAGCTCCTTCCCCACCGCAACTCCTTCCCCACAGCAAGCCCCTCCCCCCAACAAACTCGCTCCTACATGTTTCTGGCGCCATTTCTTGGTCGCCTCTAATCGGCGCTGATAACGGAACTTCGCAGCAAATTCCCCCTCTCAATCAACACTTCGCCATCCCGGCGGCCCTTGTTGTGACCGCTGCCCAACCCCGCGGCCTGCCCAGAGAGAGTTGTGCCGATGGTCCACGAAAAGACCTTCACCGACACCCCCGTCCTCGAACACCCACGACCGGCAGCCGCCGCTACGTTGCTGGCCCTGATGCATGCCCAGGGCGAAGTGGAACGGCTGAGTGAACGCGAGCAACTGCTGAGTTCGCTGTTGGTCAGTGTGAATGCCGTGCTCTGGGCAATCGAGTGGGACACTCGCCGCGTGCTGTACGTCAGCCCGGCCTATGAGCGGGTTTTCGGACGTACGGCGGGCATGTTGTTGACCGACTATCGGGAATGGCGCAACAGCATCCACCCCGAAGACCTCGACTACGCCGAGCACAGCCTGGCCCAGGTGCTGCACAGCGGCGCCGTGGAAGACCGCGAGTACCGCATCATCACCGCCGACGGGCAGATCCGCTGGCTCAGCGACAAGTGTTACATCAACCAGCAGGCCGAGCCCGGCCAGCCGGTGATCGTGGTAGGCATAGCCGAAGACATCACCGAAAAGAAGCAGCTGGAGCTCGAGCTGCACCGCCTGGCCACCACCGATGTGCTGACCCGCAGCAGCAACCGCCGGCATTTCTTCGAGTGCGCCCACCACGAGTTTGAACGCGCCTGCCTGCAAGGCACGCCCCTGGCGTTCCTGTTGCTGGACATCGATGACTTCAAGGTGGTGAACGACACCTACGGCCACCTGGAAGGCGATCAGGTGTTGCAGCGTATCGCCGAGAGCGGTCGGGGAGTTCTGCGCCGTGGCGACCTGTTCGGGCGCATTGGCGGCGAAGAGTTCGCCGCCATACTGCCCGGTTGTGCCCCGGAGATGGCAATGCAGGTGGCCGAACGCCTGGGGCACGAGATTGCGCAGCTGAGCTTCAGCCACGACGGTGAGAGCTTTGCGGTCACCGTCAGCCAGGGCCTGGCCAGCCTGACCGCCGAGGACGCCAACGTGGACAGCCTGTTTGCCCGCGCTGACGCGGCCATGTACGAGGCCAAGCGCCAGGGCAAAAACCGCGTGCTCTCCGGCTGATGCTACACGATGACCTGTGGGAGCCGGGCTTGCCCGCGATGCAGGCACCTCGGTATGTCGGTTGTACCGGGATGATGCTATCGCAGGCAAGCCAGCTCCCACACTGGCACGCATCGCCTGCTAGGTTTTGCGCATACGCGTCAATTCCGGCAAACCCACCTTGAGCAAGCGTGCCGTCTTGCCTTTCGCCAATGCCTCGACGCCTTCATGCTCGGTCAGCCGCGCCAGTTGCGCCGCCAGGTTCATCACCAGCGCTTCGCGGGAATACACCCCGCCCTCCAGCGAATAAATCGCCGCGATCAACTGGCGCAACTCCAGCGGCAGGCGCCAGCGTGTGCGCAGTGCCGAGCCATAGGCCGCACCGAAGGTGTAGAGGGACTCGCCAATCGCTTCGTCATCCAATTCGCCACCGCCCAGCAGCCAGTCTTGCAGGCACCGCAGCAAGGCCAGGTCGCCAAGGCGATGGAGGATGCCGGCGCTGTAGCAGCGCTCGTGATCCAGGTCGAGCATGCGCGCCAGGCTGCGGGCGTAGTCGGCGGTGCGCTGGGACAGCTGCCAATGACGCTCGGCGTAATCCACAAGGCTCGGGTCGCTCAGTACCACGTTGTGCTTGAGGGCGAGCCCCAGGATCAGGTTCATGCTCTGCCCCGCCGCCAGCTTGTGCAGGGCCATGCCCAGGGTCTGTACCGGCGAACCGTGATGGCCGGCGCTGTTGGCGGCGGCGATCAACACGGCAGTAATCTGCGGGTCCATGCGCACCTGCTCTTCCAGGCGCTTGAGGTCCAGGCCCTCCGGCTCCAGGCTATGTTGCACCGCAGCCTGCACGTCGACCCGCAGCGGCGCGCCGTCGGAGGCTTCCCGGCGGCGCTCCAGAAACACCGGCAAGGTCATGCCCGGCGCCAGGGCCGGGACTTCGCAATACACCGTCTCACCTTCGTTCAGCAGCAAGTCCTGCAGGCGCTGGGTCAGGCTTTCCATGTTCAGGGGTTTGGTCAGGTACGCGGTCGGTGCCAGCGGCAAGGCTTCGCGCACACTGGCGCTGTCGTTGCGGGTACTCAGCAGGATAAACGGCAACAGCGGCGTACGCCGTTGCAGGCGCACGCTGCGCAGCAGGCTCAGGCCATCGACGCCGGGCAGCTCCCAATCGGCAATGATCAGGTCATAGGGTTTGTCACGCAGCAACTCGGTGGCCCGCTGGCCATCGGCACACACATCCAGCCGTGCGTCACAGCGCACATTCAGCAACACCTGCTTGAGCAGATCTCGGGACCAAGGGTCGGCCTCGGCAATCAACACACGGGGTACAGCCGGTAAATCAACAGCAGTCATCCAGCACGCTCCATCGGCAATACCAGCACCTTAGACAAAGGAGCCGCCTGCGTACAATGAACAACGGCTGAATACCGTTCATCGGGCACAAAAAAACCCGCCTAAGCGGGTTTTTTGTCGATCAGGTCAACTTTTGATCACAGCTCGGAGAAGCACTCTTCGATGATCGCCAGGCCTTTGTCCAACTGCTCGTCCGGCGAAGTCAGCGGAACCAGCACGCGCAACACGTTGCCGTAGGTGCCGCAGGACAGCAGGATCAAGCCCTTGTCACGCGCCTTGGCCACCACGGAAGCGACAGCAGCGGCGTTCGGCTTATGGCTGTCGCCATCTTCGAACAGCTCGACCGCAATCATTGCGCCCAGGGCACGCACTTCGCCGATCACCGGGTACTTGGCCTGGATAGCTTTCAGACCGGTCACCAGGCGCTCGCCCACAGCCTTGCAGCGGTCCAGCAGGTGCTCTTCTTCGAACACTTCCATCACGGCCAGGGCCGCGGCGCAAGCGATCGGGCTGCCAGCGTAAGTGCCGCCCAGGCCACCTGGCGCAATGGCGTCCATGTATTCAGCCTTGCCGCATACACCGGCCAGCGGGAAGCCGCCTGCGATGGATTTGGCGAAGGTGGTCAGGTCGGCGGCAACGCCCATCTGTTCCATGGCGAAGAAAGTACCGGTACGGCCGGCACCGGTTTGCACTTCGTCGGCGATCAGCAGGATGCCGTGCTTGTCGCACAGTTCGCGCAGGCGCTTCATGAAGGATTTAGGCGCGACGTAGAAACCGCCTTCGCCCTGCACCGGCTCGATGATGATGGCAGCGATATCACGCGGCTCGGCATCGTTCTTGAAGATGCGTTCGATGCTGGCGATGGAGTCGTCATCGCTCACACCGTGCAGTTCGTTCGGGAACAGCGCGCGGAACACGCCGCCTGGCATCAGGCCCATGCCGGCCGAGTACGGCACGACTTTGCCGGTGAGGCCCAGGGTCATCATGGTGCGACCGTGGTAGGCGCCGGTGAACGCGATCACGCCGGCACGGCCAGTGGCGGCACGGGCAATCTTCACGGCGTTTTCTACCGCTTCGGAACCGGTGGTGACCAGCAGGGTTTTCTTGGCGAAATCACCCGGCACCTTGGCGTTAACTTTTTCGCACAGCTCAACGTACGGCTCGTAGGCCAGTACCTGGAAGCAGGTGTGAGTCAGCTTGTTCAACTGTTCGGTCACGGCGGCGATGATTTTCGGGTGCACATGGCCGGTGTTCAGCACGGCGATACCGCCGGCGAAGTCGATGAACTCGCGACCTTCAACGTCGGTCACGGTGGCGTTCTTCGCCGACTCGGCGAAGATCGGGTGAATCTGGCCAACACCGCGTGGTACAGCGGCTTCGCGGCGTTTCATCAGGGATGCGTTGGTCTTGCTCATAAAGTCCTCATTCGCCACTCATCGGGTGGCGTGGTCCAAGGAATACGTGGCGGGGAGGCAACTACGGCAGCATGCGATGATCGACTGCCACAGCTTTCCCGGCCACTACGAATAACGGGGTGAAACACGCAAAGGGACAGCGCTCTCGTGCCCTTTGCGTTTGCAACAATGCCTTGCCGGGCTTAAATGCCCAGGCAGAGGTATTTGATTTCCAGGTAGTCCTCGATCCCGTACTTGGAGCCTTCACGGCCCAGGCCCGAAGCCTTGATGCCGCCGAACGGCGCCACTTCGTTGGAGATCAACCCGGTGTTGACGCCGACCATGCCGTATTCCAGGGCTTCAGCCACACGGAACACACGGCCCAGGTCGCGGGCATAGAAGTAGGAAGCCAGGCCGAACTCGGTGTCGTTGGACATCGCGATCACTTCGGCTTCGTCTTTGAAGCGGAACAGCGGCGCCAGTGGGCCGAAGGTTTCTTCCTTGGCCACGGCAGCATCTTTCGGCACGTTGACCAGGATGGTCGGCTCGAAGAAGTTGCCTTCCATCACCTTGCCGCCAGCCAACAGGGTCGCGCCTTTGCTCAGGGCGTCAGCGATGTGCTCCTGAACCTTGGCCACGGCCTTCTCGTCGATCAGCGGGCCGGTGGTGGTGCCCTCTTCCAGACCATTGCCGATCTTCAGCTTGGCCACCGCCACTTTCAGTTTCTCGGCGAACGCGTCGTACACCGAATCCTGGATGTACAGGCGGTTGGCGCAGACGCAGGTCTGGCCGTTGTTGCGGTACTTGGAAATGATCGCGCCTTCGACGGCCTTATCCAGGTCTGCGTCGTCGAACACGATGAACGGCGCGTTGCCGCCCAGTTCCAGGGAAACCTTCTTGATGTCCTTGGCGCATTCGGCCATCAGCTGGCGACCGATTTCGGTGGAGCCGGTGAAGGACAACTTACGCACGATCGGGTTGCTGGTCAGCTCGCTGCCGATATCGCCGGCGCTGCCGGAGACCACGCTGAACACACCTTTCGGAATCCCGGCACGCTGGGCCAGTTCAGCCAGGGCGAACGCGGAGAACGGGGTTTGCGACGCAGGCTTGAGCACCATGGTGCAACCGGCAGCCAGGGCCGGGCCGGCTTTACGGGTGATCATCGCGGCCGGGAAGTTCCACGGCGTGATGGCAGCGGTAACGCCGATTGGTTGCTTGATCACGATCAGGCGCTTGTCCGGCTGGTGGCCGGGAATCACATCACCGTAGACGCGCTTGGCTTCTTCGGCGAACCACTCGATGAACGAAGCGGCGTAAACGATTTCGCCCTTGGCTTCGGCCAGCGGCTTGCCTTGTTCCAGGGTCATCAGGCGAGCCAGGTCATCCTGGTTCTCGATGATCAGCTCGAACCAGCGGCGCAGCTTGTTGGCGCGGTCCTTGGCGGTAAGTGCACGCCAGGCCGGCAGGGCCTTGTCAGCTGCTTCAATGGCGCGACGGGTTTCGGCGGCGCCCATTTTTGGCACGGTACCGAGGATTTCGCCGGTAGCGGGGTTGTTGACCTTGATCGTTTGACCGTTGTCCGCATCGACCCAAGCGCCATCAATGAAGGCTTGCTGGCGGAACAACTGGGTGTCTTTGAGCTGCATGTCGGCTTTCCTTAACAGCACCGCGCACGCGCGGAGCGAATTAGAGTTGTTGAAAGGCGCCTTGAGGGCTGCCGTCAGGGAAATCATTCACTGGGCGCAAGCACGTAAATAGCGCACGAAAGGACAAATGTGCGGTTCAGCACCCAGGCAGGAGCGTTTGAAATCTCAAACGAATCCTAGGATCAATGGGGGTGCAGGGCAATAGTCTGTTCGAAAAAAAGAACGAAAACGGCGCATTTGCTCGATTTTTCTGATCAGCGTGTTTCGGGCGAGTTCCACCGTATTGCGCCGAGATGCCCGGCACAGGGCGTCAGCGGCGCGTATTCCTACCGGTGGCCGGGCGAAAAGCGGCATGGACGCCCAAGGTCGACATGGGTATGATGTCGCCCGCACAAGCATCCGTAGCTCAGCTGGATAGAGTACTGCCCTCCGAAGGCAGGGGTCGTGGGTTCGAATCCCGCCGGGTGCACCAGATACAGATGAAAAAGCCCCAGGTCGAAAGGCCTGGGGCTTTTTTGTGGGCGTCGATTCAGGGTTTCTGCAACGCCTCCAACCGCGCCGGCAAGTCTTCCTTGGGAAAGCGCTTATGCAACTCCAGCAGCTTCTCATCCGCCGCCTTCGCCTCTCCCGCCTGCCGCAACCGCAGGATTTCCTGCAGCCCTTGCTCCAATGGCGGCAGCACAACAGCCGAGCGCTTGCTCATCTTCGCCACCGGCTCATCCGCCAGCGAGCCCGCGACTTCTGCCTGCACCTGCGGCGCACTGTCAGCCTGCGGAGCCACGGAGAATCGAGCCATCGGCGCGGCTGCCGGGGCCGGGCGGGCCAGGTCTTGCGGAGCCGCCGCGTAAGTCCCTGTGGATAACTCCGGCCGCGGCACCGGCGAGCGCGTGACCAAACCAATCATCAGGGCCACACCCGCGACGGTGGCAAACGCCATCTGCCAGCGCGGCCGTTGGCAGGCCTGTAACCAACGCTGCCACAGGCCGGGTTGCCGCACCGGCGCTTCACGGTGGGCGGTGGCCAGGATGAAGGCGTCCAGGGAAGCCGGCGGCTCGCCGCTGGTGTGTTGACGGAAATGCTCGATCAGCAGGTCGTCGTTCGAGTCCTGGGTATGTCGGGGGTCAGTCATGCGGGTACCTCCTCGGCCAGCAGTCGGCGCAGTTTCTGCTGGGCGTAACGCAAGCGGCTTTTTACCGTTTCCAGTGGGGCGCCGGTGAGCGCGGCGATTTGTGGCACTTCCAGCTCGCCATGCAGGCGCAGCAGGAACACTTCGCGCTGGTCTTCGGGCAAGTCTTGCAACGCGCTGTCCAGGCGCGCCTGATCACGGCTCAGGCTCAGCAGTTGCTCAGGCCCGGCGCTGTCGTCGGGCTGGCCGTGAAGCTGCTCATCGTAGCTGTCGTGCAGCGGGTTGTGGATGCCGTGCTTGCGCCAGTGGTCGATCAGGCGGTTGCGGGCAATCTGGAACAGCCAGGTGCGAAAACTCGCCCGCCCCTGTGGCTCGCTGGTGCTGCGGATCAGGCTGAGCCAGGTGTCCTGGAACACTTCCTCGGCCAGTTCGGCCTTGTTGCTCAAGGACACGAGAAAACGGTACAGGCCCTGTCGATGCCGCGCGTACAGGGCCTCGAACGCTGCACCGTCGCCGCTGCGGTAGCGGGACAGCAAGGCTTCGTCGCTGGGTGAATCCATCAGGTGGCGCACTCCTTTGAGGTGGATCAGTGTCTGGCCGGGGCCTGGAGGCTCTGGGCCAATTCGACCAGTTGCACAAACTCGCCGCGCAAACCAAAAGGGTCGTCGCCCCGTGCGGAACGTGCCAGTGCGGCCGTGTCCTTGATACTCATGCTGCCAGTGTAGCGGCCATCACCCTTGAGTTGCTGGGCGAAGGCGGCCACGGCGGCAGAGAAGCGCAGGTCGTCGCTGGGTTTGCCGCTGTGCTGGTTGCTGATCGGGTGTTCGATCAGTCGGCTATCGCCGCCTTCCGCTGGTTTGTAGCGTACCCGCAACATCGCCAACTCATCAGTTTTACCGTCAGCCTTGGCCGCCGATGCGTAGCGCAGTGGCTCCAGCCAACCCTGTTCACCCTTCGGGACAATTTCATACAACGCGGTCACTGTATGCCCTGCACCGATTTCGCCGGCGTCGACCTTGTCGTTGTTGAAATCCTCACGCTTCAGGGCGCGGTTTTCATAGCCCAGCAATCGGTATTCACTGACCTGTGCCGGATTGAATTCCACTTGCAGTTTCACATCCCGGGCCACCACGGCGAGGGTTGAGCTGAGCTGGTCCACCAGCACTTTGCGGGCTTCGCGCAGGTTGTCGATATAGGCGTAGTTGCCATCACCGGCATCGGCCAGTTGTTCCATCAGGTGTTCGTTGTAGTTATCCACACCGAAGCCGAGGGTGGTCAGGGACACGCCGCTTTTGCGCTGGTCGACGGCCATTTGCTTGAGGCTGTCGAAGTCACTGACGCCCACGTTGAAGTCGCCATCGGTGGCCAGCAGGATGCGGTTGATGCCTTTGTCGATAAACCCTTCGCGGGCCATTTGGTAGGCCATTTCGATCCCCGACGCGCCTGCGGTGGAGCCGCCGGCGGTAAGTTGGTCGATGGCATTGCGGATCGTGGTTTTGTCGCGGCCCGAGGTGGGCTTGAGCACCACCCGCGATTCGCCGGCGTAGACCACCAGCGAGACGCGGTCCTGGTCGCGCAGTTGGTCCACCAGCAATTTCAGGGTGCTCTTGACCAGAGGCAGGCCTTCGCGGCGATTCATCGAGCCGGATACGTCCACCAGGAACACCAGGTTGGCCGGTGCCAGGTCTGCCACCGCGCGGTCCGAGGCCTTGATGCCGATGCGCAACAGTCGGGTGTGGGGGTTCCAGGGTGACGGTGCTACTTCAGTGGTCACGCCAAAGGGCGAGCCGTCGGTGGGCAAGGCGTAGTCATAAGGGAAGTAATTGACCATCTCCTCAAGTCGCACAGCACCTTCGGGCGGCAGGCTGCCTTGATTGAGGAAGCGTCGTACGTTGGCATAGCTGCCGGTGTCGACATCGACGCTGAAGGTGGAGACCGGTGTTTCGGCAACGCTGCGAATCGGGTTGTCCGGGAGGTTCTGATAGTGCTCCCGAGGCTCGGTCTGGTATTGCATGGCGATCGAGTCGTTCATGACCAATCGCGACGCCATCGGTGCAGGCGCAACCATCCGCTTGACCATGGCCCCCTGGACGCTGGCGGGCTCACTTTGCACCTCCACGACAGGCGCCGACTCAGCGGGCTTGGCCACGTCACGGGATGAAGAGAGCCCACACCCGGCAAGCGCCACCAGCAGGGTCACGGTGAAGCCTTGGGCGGCAGGGCGTAACAGCAGAAGAGGACGGGACATGGGCTGAACCTCGTGAATGAATGATCCGTTCACAAGGTCAGACGCAAGGGGCTGGCGATTCGGGTTAAAGCAACTTAGAGCGACGGAATATTTCCCGTCGCTGCCACAGTCGCCACCGGGACACGCTCGTTAGGCGCAGTTACGTCATACACATGCTGCTCACAGCCCTTCCCGATAATCACGAATTCCACCAGGTAAACCTTTTGCTTCTCAGGCTTGAAGGTCGAACTCATGGGGCCGCACTCATACACATAGGTTTTGACGAGGCCGACATAGTTGGCGTTGTAGACCCGTGACTCGCCGATCACTTCAAAGGGCTGCCCCGGGTCAGCCTGCACTTCCAACTGCGGGAAGCGTTTGGCGACGGCGCTGTTGCCCACTTCGTTCATCTTGGCGATCCAGCCGAATACCTTGCCACGGCCGGAATCCACCACCGTCCCGAGGATTTCCGGACGCTGATCTGCATCGGAACTACGGCGTACGGAGAACTGCACCGGATAGGTAAAACCGGTTGCCTTCATGATGACCTTGGCGTGTTCGGCGTCCACCTCGACCTTTTTCTGCTGCAACTGGACGCCGTCCGTCAGCAGGCTTGGCGAGGAGTTCCTGGCAGTGGAGTGGCAGCCGGCCAAGACCAGGGCGAGGATTAAGAGTGAGGTCTTTTTCATGGGTTACTTCCTTGAGCACATTTAAAAGTCTGGCTCGGGCTACGTGGGAGAACCGCAGCCCGATGCCGTTTTCTATCGGCCGTAATACTTAAAACGCGTACCGCGCCTTGAGCATGACCCCATCGGCATCAAAACCACTGCGGGCCTGGCGGGTGTAGCTGGCACCCACGGTAAAGTCCGACACCTGGTAGTTCACGCCGACACTGGCTTCATAGCTGTCACGCGCCACCGAAGCGCCGGTGACGGTGAACGCAGAACCGCCGAGCACATAGCTGGAGGTTTGTGCGACGCGATCACCCATCAGGTCGTGATACGCCATCAAGGTTGCTTCCGGCTGCAAGCTACCGGCACCCATGGGCAAGTTGCCCGCCAAGCGCACACCAGCGCCCAGCTCGCCCACTTCATAGCGTTGCGACTGGGTGCTCAGCGCGGCCGAGGAGCCCTTCTCGTTGAAACCGTCCATGCGCACGTTGGCGTAACGCGCTGCCACGCGCGGCTCGATCACCACGGCCTGCGACGGCTTGAAGCTGTAGCCGCCGATCACACTGGCAGACAGCACATTGCTGTCGTAACTGCCCTTGGCTGTGGTGCCGGCGATATGGCGTTTGCTGTCGTTGTCGTTATGGCCATAGCTGAGGCTGCCGTCGACAAACCAGTTTTGCAGCGACCAGTTGCCGTACAGCGACAGCGCATGGCCCTCCACATCGGTCTTGTTGCCGAGGTCGGAATGGATGTTGGAGTTAAGGTAGCTGTACGCCACGCCCAACGTGGTGGTGTCGTTCAAGCGCCCGTCCACACCCACGGCCATGCCGCTGCTGTTGGCCGAGTAGCCGTTGTTGCCGCCACGCCCGTCCTGGTCCATGTTGCTGCTCAGGCCCTGCACCCACACGCCGCCGGTTTGATGGCTTTCGCGCTGGTCGGTGAGGCGGTTGAAGATCGCGCCGTTGACCACGGTCTGGCCCGACAACGCCACGTCCAGGGCGCCGCGATTGACGTCCGGCTTGAGTTGTTCGCTGACCTGAGCAAGCTGCTGTGCTGTGCCGGCGTCAGCCAGGGTTTGGAACACTGGGTCGTTCTGATTGAGTCCGCTCAGTACGTCGTTTTTAAAGGTGTTCACCGCCGTCGCTGACGCAGCGCCGGCGCCCACCGCGGCGAGCTCCTGCTGCACTTGCTGGTTGTCTTTAACCGCCACCACGGCCTTGACCGTTTGCGCGTCGGCCGAGTAGCTCAGCACGTTCAGCAGAGAGGACGAGCTGGCCACAGACAGGCCATTGTCTTGCACGCTGGTGGCTTGCAACAGGGTGTACTGAGTGCCGTTGTTGGTGCTGGCGAAGTCGCCCGGTTTGGCGCTCACGGTCAGCTTCGAAGCCTGGGCGAAATTCGCTGCACCGTTGACGGTCAGGTACGGCGTGGTCGGCACTACGCTGTCGGCCAGGTGGATATCAATACCTGCGCCGCTAGCAACGTTGAGGTTGCCAGTGATCGCAGTACCGGGCGCCGACAGGTTCAGCGAGCCCGAGTTGACCGATACCGGCGCGATGATGCGGCTGCCGGTGAAATCGGCCTGGCCGGCGATATTCACGGCGTTGACGTTGAGCACGTCGCCGATGATCTTGCCGCCCGTCCAGTTCAAGGTGGCCAGGTTTGCCGCGTCGATGGCGATGCCGGCGTTACTGCGGATTTCGCCGGCTTGCTGGTTGATCTCGAACGCCGAGGTCTGGTCCGTGGCATCTACATGAATGGCTGTACCATCGGCGCTGATCGTGCCGCGGTTAACGATGCCGCGCGCGCCGGTCGCGCTGTTCTGGGCAAAGGTTGCCCCGGCAAACTCGAAGGCATTGGCGTTGGTGCCCGTGGCCTCGACGGTGCCGGTGTTGAGGATGTAGTCGACCGTACCGTTTAGAAACATCACCGTCTTGGCGTCATTGCCGTTGGCAGAAAGCAGGCCGCTGTTTTCGATGCGCAGAGGGTTGGTGTCGGTTTCCACCTCGATGCCCCAGGCGCCCTCGCCCGTCGCTTTGAGCGTGCCGGCGTTGAGGATTTTGCCGCCGACGGTGGTACCCAGATTGTTCTGGCGGTCGAGGATCAGGCCGATGGCGTAATCACCGCTCATGTCGATCACACCGGTGTTCGAGACGTCGCCGGCGATGGTGGTGCCATGCAGGTAAATGCCTTCGCCGCCATCCACGTAGGAGGGTGAAGCCGGCGGGCTCAGGGGCAGCGTGGAACGGATGGTGCCGGAGTTGATGACACTTCCACCGATGGTCGTCGCGCCGATCTCAAGGCCCTCGTAACCCCCATTTTTCATAAGAATGTTGCCCGCCTGGACCACGTCCCCGGTGACAGTTCCTGGGCTCAGGTTTTGCGGGCCCGACCAGAACAGCGGGTCCAGGGCAATCGCACGGATGGCGGCGCCCTGGGAATCCAGAGTGATGTCGGCACGGTTGATCAACGAACCCTGGATAGTGGTGTTGGCCACACCCAGTCCGGCAGGGTTGGTGGTGGTCGGCACCACTACTTCGGAGAACGTCCCGTTGATAATCAATGACTCATTAAAGGTCTCGCCGACCCAAATGTTCTTGCCCTGCCCCAGGTCGAATTCCACCGCCAGCGCTTGCGTACTGATTGCGCCGACCATGAGTGCCAACAGGCTTTTCTGGAACTGCTTACGCTTCATTTCAAACTCCATGAACTACATTAAAAGCCGCCAATAGGCCCGGCGGCAGTAGGTGTGCTAAGCGAGGGATCAATTGATCCGAATGCATTCCCCCAGGGTGCCTTCCTGAAACGCAGGCGCGCGCCTGTGCACCACAGCGGGCGGTGACAGAAAAGAGGCTTGGGGGGCGAGGTTCACATTAATCCTTAATGTCATTTGAAAACGCTGCAGTCCATGCAGCCCGACCGGTTGCGGGTGGGCGGGGTAAAGACAATGGGATATACAAAATGTTCAAGGTGCTCGGCGGGTTCTATCAAACTGCTCGCGTCAGGATCAGCCACCGCAAGCCACGCGGCGACCTCTCGCTGGTCTACTTGAGCTCCTTCACCAGATAACTCCCGGAGATCTGCGTGATACCCATCAACGCGCGGCGCAACGCCTCAGGATCAGTGCGATAAGTGAGCGGCGTGTAGCCGTAGACATTCTGGCCATTGAACGGCGTGATCGACTCCACCGTGCGCCAGAGCATCTCGTCGCCACGGTCCATACGCGCCACCACGGTAAGCGTTGGGTAGACCACGCTGCTGAAACCCTGCGTCAGGCGAAAGCCCCACTCGCCTACCGTCAGTTGAATCTGCGCATCGGCCGGCTCGTCGTCACCCACCACCTTGAGCGATGACGTCTTACCCAAGGCATCAATGAAGGCCTGCTTGAGCAACACGCCCAAGTCGATATTTTCGGCGTCCATCACCGTGAGGATCGCCGCCGGCGTCGACATCTCGGCCAGTTGCCCCGCCTTCATGCCGGCGGCAAACCCCGCGCCGCTCAAGGCTGCCGTGCCCAGCTTGGACGCGCCGCTGGCCATGCCGACGCCCGCACCAAGCCCGGCGCCCAGGGCCGCACCCCAGGCTTGTTCACGGCCCATGTAGACCATGTTCTTTTCCCACTTTACGGGCAGCACTTTGACCGTCTTGACCTGTGCGCGATGCTCGGGCGTGAGGGGCTGGCTGACGCAGCCGCCGAGGATGAGGGTGGAGAGGAGAATCAGGAGAAGGTTTTTCACATCAGTCCTTTAATGTTGGTGGTGGGTGGATGCGTTTAATCATCGCCAGGGTGTCGGCAATGGGGGTGAAGACATGAGGCATTGGGAGTGGGCCAGTACTTTGCTGCCTTGCGTGGGTTTGGGTGCGGGCTTATAGTCCGGGCCGTCGCCCACATGGCGATTCAGGTTTGGCGACCTGACAACAGAGCGCAAAAGCATCCCGCTTCTATGCAGGTGTTTTTGCACCCGCAAAGCTGTGCATGATATGGCGGCTGTGCGCGGGAGACCTTCGGGTCTGCCGGTTTTCTCTGTTGCCGGTTCGCCAACCTGCGTACGGCCGCCACCCATTCGTTTGGCGACGAATGAGTGGTGGCTTAATCCACCAACAGAGTACTGACAATGAATCGATACATGCCCCTCACGGGCCACGACTGCACCGTCCCCGCCCTGCTTATCGACACCCATGCGCCCCTCGATGTCCTCCACGACGCCGCCGTGTACCGGATTCGCGCCGTCACCCAACTGCTGGAAAACCTGGCCTTCCGCGACCAACTCAGCAGCGATGCTGTGGTGCTTCAAGACTTCGCCCAATTGCTGGCGATTCCGCTGCGCGATGGGTGTGATTTGCTGGATGTCATCAGTCGCAGACTCAATACCGATCCATCCTGAGTAAAAGCCGGGCGGCCTGGGTGCCGCCCCTTTAACTCGGTTAAACAACCTCACTTACCATGAAGCAAAACTTTTAAAGCATCTTTAGAAACGCACACTATGCGTGCCCACTCTTCTTTTTCCAAATACTCTTTATCAGAAAGATCAGGACCATACTTATCAAAAAGCGCGTCAATAGCTTGAACCACGTCCTCGATGGCTCTAGCTTCCTGATCATTTTTCAAAACTAGCCCTATCCAAGTGTATGCATTTTCAGCGAGCCCTGTATCGTCATATAAAAAATGTATTGTGTAATCAAGTTCATCATAAGCTAAATTCGGCGATGAACGTTCTACCCAGGCACGGAACTGGTAATCTGAGTCCGACAAACCTGCCAGATAGGAAACCAGCTCCTCTCTCATACTCGGAAATTTTAACTCGGAGAGTTCCAAGTTTTCCATTTTTTATACTCACTCTGGGCAAAGGGGACGGATTTATTTAATTGACCTAGCTGGAGTTTTTAAATCTAATATTTAAACAAATCCGTCACTTTTACGTCCTAAATAAATCCTTGCCCTTTACGTTAAAGAGCAACTCTGCCAGCATTAAAACGTGGATTGCCCCCTATTTTCCAAAACGTGTGCAGATAGATAAACACTCAACTTATCAGACAAGCCTATCCGTTCAATATAAGCAACAATATATACAGCAGAGCTCTCGTCCGCCTCACATACCGGCTCAGACATTTGCTCTTGTAGCCCTACAATCTTATAGGCCTTATTGGCAAAAAAACCGATCACCAACAATATTAAAATTAAACTATTTTGTTCTACGCTTTCAGATGCAAAATTTCCTTCTGCCAGCGGTCCGCTCTGCATATCATCGGAGTCTAGATAATATGCTAATTCATCAGCACTGAGCCCTCGATCAGACAACCATCGCCAACACTTATCAACTGCCTCCTGACATTTTTTTTGCGTATCACTCGCCGAGTCAAGGTTACGTAGAGCATAATCAAGCAACAGAAGGAAAATTGAGGCTTTCTTTACCCACATCATACTGTCAATGACTTTAAGCGCTTCTTCATTGTCCATTAACTATTCTCCCATCTTTAACTAGGACTGTTAGACGATTTGGCATTGCTGCCCCTCCCTCAGCGGTAACTCTTAGCAGAAGAGTAGGATAGCGCTGACTGAATTGTTTAACCACCCCATTCAGGTCACTATTACCCGTCAAACCTGCACTACACTTATTACAGATACCACTTGCATTTGGTTAAAGGGGACGGATTTATTTAATTAACTCATAAGAAATTTTTAATATTTAAATAAATCCGCCCCCTTTACGCTGTTATATCATCGACCGAGAAATAGGGGGTCAGACCACTATTAATACTTTAATTAGAAAACCGTGGCCTGAACCCTATTTCCCGCGCCCGATTCTCGCTCTAATTCACGCGTTAAACAAAACTTCTCTCAGCAAGTCCTGCCTCTCTGCCTGAGCCCCTACGGCTGCAGTGAAGCACTGATTATAGGCAGCAATCTTCAAAACGCCGCCCAAATCTTCTACTGCAAAGCAGTCGATATCCATTAACTTCTTTTCGTCGACACCCACTAACTGAAGCAAGGATTTGCTTACCCACATGAAAGCGCCAACCGCCTCAATGTAGCCGTTTCTTAAAACCCAACGCCCAGGATTTTTTGATATATCTACGACCTCTTGGGTCAGCGGAAAAGGCAGCCCATTACTTTTCTTGGGCAGATGAGCGTGTTCGACGCGCTCAACTTCAAAGAGCGTAAGACTCTCGGCATTTTGCCATCGATCATACTCGGCGTCGTAAATTCGAGCCTGAACAAAGCCGGGCTCATCGATTAAAGCTTCAATCAAGGTCTGTGCAACTTCAATCGAATTCGCCAGGTGTTTCATATCAAGCCGATAAAACGCTTTATCTGCCACATACGAAAACTCGACAGAACCGTTTGCCAGCTCAATAAAAAAACTCTGACACTTGTTTTTCTTCAAGTAATTCGAAACGTCCGCCAACCCTATTTTCTTGCCGGTAAAGCCATCAATGACGGTATCCTCATTAAAGTTTTTGAGCTGTTGTATTAGCCGCCCCCATACAACTGAAGCGCCATCATGTAGCCTCTCGCTAAAGACAATTTCAATTTCAGCCATATGATTAGCCACGGTCAAAGGGGACGGATTTATTTAATCGACCCATCTGGAGTTTTTTAAATTTAATATTTAAATAAATCTGCCCCTTTTACGTCAATACATACGAGAGAAATGCTCATCAATAGAACTTCCAGACCAAAAACTCACATCTGAAAATTCCAGACTATCAGAAACAACAACTATCCCCCTAAGCTCAAAAGGAATATCTTCTATACCAGCCTTAACGCTAGGGATTAAGTAGCGAAAATAGTCCCCCATTTTAGACTCTCCATCATAACCGGAAGGGAAGTCCTCCCCAGACACACTACCTTCTATAGCATGGTATATATAGACACCTTTAATTGCTGGAAGGTTATATTCTGTCAGCCTGGCTTGGAGTGAAGATCGATCCGCTATCCATCGTTCCACTTCAGCCCTAGAGTCTAGGTGACGATATGCACAGGCAGAGTATAAATCAAGAATTGTTTTACCGTTTTTAGCTTTCGGATATTCTTCGTAATCACCAGACTCTTCCCACAAGTACTCACTTAAGCTATCAAGCTTCTGCTCCACAGCTGTAACTTCCAACAAAACCTTTGGTAACGATCCAAAACAGTTATTCACCATGACGGCAATAGCACCGGCTTTGTCCATCGCAAACCAAGTAACAATTTCTCCAAATCCTGGAACCCATTGTTCATCAATAACCATCATTTATTCCCCGGCCAAGTCACCTTACAATTCGGGCATGTTTCTATAACTGCTTTAGGGGTGTATCCACCTTCATCCCTGATGGTTTTAGGACGTAAAGCCTGTGTGAATTTGATATTTTCTGGATTCCCTCCTGACCTGACAAGCTTATCTACTGCTGATACCTCTGCACATGCACCAGCAGAATTCCTGCAAAAACTTGTTAATTCACCTATTTTCACACCAAGCTTGCTCTCAACGTAGCTAACTGTGCGAGGATCCAAGCTCTCAGCGGTTACCTTACCGGTGCTGCTACCAACAGCAATTTTACCGGTCATAGGGTCATAAGCCCCGATCATCGTGGCGACCTTAGAAGCCTGAGTATTGCTAGGAAATGCAAAGATCGCATCTAAAAGCTCTTTGCTTGCCTGGTCCGCAAGCTCATCTTTTGCTGGTACACGCAGTATATTTTTATCAAAAACGCTACCGCCCTCCCCGGCTATTTGTAACGTAGGGGGTGATCGGTCAGCAACGGATGCTTTGCCAATGCCTGAAGCGTTAGTATTCCTTACACCCGGCAAGCCCAAACTCGCCATCCCTGCAACGCCTAAGAGGATGTTGCCAGCGGCATTCCACGTATCGCCATTAATCGCTTGGTTTGCACCATAACCGGCCTGAAGCACACCGTTCGCCGCAGCAGCAATTCGAATCGATGCCCCTAACGGCCCTGTAAGGCCATAAATCGCTGGTCCACCGATGTTCGCGAGCCCTTGCTGCTCATTGTTGATTTGCAAATAGCCTTTAGCATCTCGGTATGTCAGCTCGTTCGAGCTTTTGTCTCTGCTCCACATCAACTGGTCTAAAGGACCAAGCCCAGCTCGGACTGAGTCCGCGTAGGCATTTTTCGCGTCGGTGGTACCCGCGTAGGAATACTCATAGTTCGGCGTAGGCCCATTTTTCATCAGATTTGCCACGTCTGACTTTGCCTGCTGTTCGCCATGCAGAGTCAGTTGTTCATAGGTGTAGACCTGCAGGTAAGCGTTTAGCTCTGTTACGTCAGCCGCAGAGAGCGAGTAGGGGTCTTTTCTGTAAGCCGCCAGCAGGTTATCGCTACGCTGATCGGCCCCTTCCAGGCTTACCAGTTTTTGAGCAGCACTAATTCCTCGATCTTTCTCAAATGCCTCCCGAGCCCTATCCCGCTCAGGACCGGAATGATCGCCAAGAAAGTTGTACTGGGTAGCATTCTTGGCAATCCAACTGCCTTTTTCCAACTGACTGGCATCAACATCACCTTGTGCCGCCGCAGCTAAAACACCAACAATTTGCGAGCTCATGGTCAACAGGCCTTCATTGCCCTTGACCAAGTTATTCAGATCAACGACCAGCGCCTCAGAGGCACCTGCCGCTAGCGCACCCGTCTTGAAATCGCCGCCGGTTGCTTCGGCTAGCAGTCCTCCGACCATGGCGTGGATCGCGATTTTTTGTACAGAGCCATCGGCATATACACCCTTGGTGTAATCGCCCACTGCATTGAAGCTGGCAGCCGCCAACGTATTGAACAGCGCCCCTTTCAAGGCTTCGCTTGCACTTCCCCCTTGCCCCAATGCTTTGCTAAGAAGTGTGGATGTTCCTGCCTGTAAGGTTTGGTTAGCCGCAAACTGGCCTACTCCTGTCCATGTATTCAGCGGAGGGCCGACGACTTTGCCACCCGCCGAAGTCCATTCCGTATGAGTTCCTGTCCAGCCATCAAAATAGGCGGTAGTCAAGCCAGCGGTGGCACCCGCGATTGCATAGCCTTTGATGGCACTCGAGGAAGTCACATCCTTGAGCACAGCACCAAGGTTGCCTCGATTGTTAACCACACTGACCGTTGCATTCGTTGAAGCACCCGTCGCAACAGCGCCTGCGACGGCGCCGACAGTGCCGCCGCCTGCAGCGGCCGCTGCCATAGGCCCAACCACTGCTGCCATCACAATCGCAATAATGATCTGCGAAGCCGGCCCCAACCCCGAGTTGCTGTACTTGAAGCTGTCGTGGATTTCCTTGACCTGACGCCAATCCACATCACCGCGCTTTTCCGCTTCCTTGATCCACGCCAACTGCGGATCCGCCTTGACCATCGCATCAATGGACTGGCTAACGGTTTGCTGGTTAACCTGGTTGATGTCGATTTTCAAACCATCGACGGCTTTGATTGCCACGTTGCCTTCGGCAATCAACTGGCTCTGACGCAGGGTTTCATCAGTATTGCCCTTGCCTTTGGAAGACACCCAAAACGCATTGTTATTGGTCTTCTCATGGCTTTCCTGATGCAGGTCCTTTACCGCCTCAAAGGTGATGGCACCACCACTGTCCAGGGTGATGTCTTTTCCACTCTGAAGCTTGGCGAGCTGGTAAGTCTGATCACCACCACTCTTAAGCACGAGGTCACCACCGGTCTTGATTTCAGTACCGACGTTGGTCACGCGAGTCACTTCGTCACGCTGGGTCTTTTTGTTGCCCCAACCGCTGACCTTTTTCATGTCATACAACGTATGCGTACTGTTCTCAGCCGCCAGCAAATTCAACTTATCCCCGCTATACAGATAAGCCTCATTCCCCGCACTGATCTTGCTCGCCACCAGCGTAGTGTCGCGCCCGGCCTGGCTCGTAAAGTCCCTGCCCGCCGTCAGCACACTGGCCAACTGCGTAGCCTGCTCATCCGCTGTCTTGATGCGTTTCTTGCCGTCTTTTTCCTTGCCTTCGACGTTGTGCACATCGCTGACAGACGCCACGTTGAAATCGCGCCCGGCCTGAATGTTCAGGTCCTTACCCGCGGTGGCGTTGCTGCCGATGACGTTGACGTCTTGCCCCGCCACCATGCTCAGGTTGCCGCCGGCCGTGACCGTGGCCGCTTGGTTTTTCACGTCGGTGGTGATGGTGGATTTGTGCCCGCCGTCGCTGAAGGCGTGGATCTCGCTGGTGTCGCTGACGGCGATCAGGTTGAGGTCGCGCCCGGCTTTCAGGTCGGCATCGCCGCCGGCGGTGAGTGCGCCGTGGTTGGTGAGGTCGCGGCCAGCGTCGATGGCCAGGTTTTCGCGGGCGGTGATGGTGCCGGCGCTGCTGTCGGTGAGGGTGCGCATGCCGGCGCCCTGGCGCACCTGGATGGCGGTGTTGTCGTTGGTGATGTCGCCCTTCAGGGTGGTGAGGCTGACCTGGGTGCCGCGTATCTCGCCAGCCATGGAATTGCGGATGCTGTCCTGGGCCAGCAGGCTGAGGTTGTTGCCGGCCTCGATCAGGCCGCCGGTGTAGATGTTGCCGCTGCTGGCCACCGAGAGGTTGTTGCTGGCGCGCAGGGTGCCGACGTTGATCAGGTCGCCGCCGGTCATCAGGTTGAGGTCGCGGCCCTGGATCAGGCTGTTGCCGCGCACGTTGCGGGAGTCGGCCTGGGCCAGGTAGAGCACCGGCACGAGCACGGTCTGGCCGTCGACCACGCGGTTTTCCATCCACACGATGTCGTGGGTCAGGGCGCCGACTTGCTGGTCAGTGAGGGATACGCCGACGCTCAGGCGCAAGGCGTCCTTGCTGGCCAGGGCGTTGTCCATCAGGTAGCGGAACTGGTCGTAGTCGCTGGTCAGGCCACCGGCGAGGAAGCGTTGCCCGGTTTGCGCCAGCACGGCATCGCGGATCAGCCGTGACTCGTATTGCCCGTCACCCAGGCGACGCCAGGCGTTGTCGGGGCTGTAGCCGAGCTTGCCGAGCATGTAGTCGGAGCTGAAGAAGCCCGCCACAGTGGTGAGGTTCGGGTTGGTCTCGATCAGGTAGTGGCTGGTGGGGTCGGCGTTTTTGATGAACAGGCCGTAGTCGCCCTTGGGCAACTGGAAGCCGGGCGCGGTGGTGGGGTCGACCGGGGTGAAGGACTCGCCGGTGTAGTCCACGGGTACGTAGCGGCCGTCGGGCGCGATGCTGGTCACCGGCAATACGCTGCTTGGCGCCTGGGCGGTGGCGTCGTTGACGTGCTTGCTCAGGTTGATGTTGATGCCGCCGACGGGGATGCCGGTCTGGTCGTCACCGAGGGTGCCGGTCAGTTGCTCCAGGGTGTTGGTGTGCAACGTGCCATTTTGCAGGGTGCGCGCAACGTTGAGGTTGACCGCGCCACCGGCCTGTATCGTCGCGGTGTAGCCCGGGCCGCCGTTGTCGGTCCAGGTGGTGACGTTGCTTTGTTCGGAGAAACGCCAGTCGCTCGACCGGGCCTTGAGCACCTCAAAGCGTGCTTCATCGAAATTACCCGCTGCCACTGCTGCGTTGAAGGCGGGCACGTCGATGTATTCCATCCGGTCCCACTCATCGGTGTCGATGCGCTGCGGGGTGCCGATGACGATGGTGTTCTGCCCGGTGCGAGTCGCGGCGCCCTGGTTGAGCAGGTCGTTGGCGGTGATGCTCAGGTTGCCATTCGCCGCCAGCAGGCTATAGCGGTTCTGGACGTTGTCGCCCTGGATCAGCAGGTCTTTGCCCGCCACCAGGCGCGCAGAGGCCGAGTCCTTGATCGCGGATTCAAGGTAGGTCTGGTTGATGGTGATTTGACCGCGCTTGAACGAGTCGTGCCCGCCGCAGTGCTGGCCGCACTGCCAATTGAGGCTGCCGGTGGTGACGGTCTGGCCCAACTCGAATTCAGCCTTGGCGTTTTCCACATTCCGCGCACTGATGCCGATATTGCCTTCGCTTTCAACCGTACCGGAAAGGTTGCTGAAGCCCGCCGCCATGCCGCCATCGAGCGCCGCGAAACTCAGGTTGCCCTTGCTGTAGACGTCGCCGTACAGGTTGCTGAAGCTGTTCCCGCGCAGGGTCAGATCGCCGCCGCTGAACAGCAGCGTGTCCGCGCTATTGCTGATGCCATTGCTGGCGTTGAGGTTGACGTTGCCTTGTGAACCGAGGGTGCCGCGGTTGTTGATGTGTGCGGCGGCAATGTCGAGTTGCTGGCGTGCGGTGAGGTAGCCGAGGTTATCCAGCGTACCGCCCAGGGTGATGCGGGTGGTGGTGCCGCCGGCCAAACGCCCGCCGTTCTGGCTGAGGTTGTTGGCGACCACGCTCAGTTTTTGCTGGGCCGAAAGGCGGCCACTGTTGGTCATGTCGCCGGTCAGGTTGACAGTCAGGTCACCGTCGCTGAGCAACTCGCCCGCGTTATCCAGGCTGGCGACATCCAGGGTCAGACCCTTGGCGCTGGCCAAGCGGTCGCCGGCCTTGAGGCTCAGGCCCTGGGTGCTGGTGTAGTGCAAGGCTTCATTGAGTTGCACACGGCCGAGGCCATCGACCCGGCCGAACGACCAGTCGGCGGTGCCCAGGCCATTGATGCTGCCCTGGCTGCCGCTGAGGCTGCTGGTATTGAGGCTGAACACGCCGGTGCCAGCGTGCTGCAGTTGCCCGGCCTGGTTATTCAGATGCCCGGCGCTGAGGCTGAAGGCCTGGCTGCCGAATTCAAGAATGCCGTTCTGGTTATTCAGTTGGTCGGTGACCGTCAGGGTGCTGCTGGCGCCTTCCATCGCCCGCAGTTGGCCACCCGCGCTGTTGTCGAGGTTGCCGCCATTGAAGGTCAGGCCCTGGTTGGACTCAATCAGGCCGCCTTGGTTGGTCAGTTGGGTACGCGAGGTCAGGCTGAGCTGATTGCCGCTGATCTGGCCGTTGGCGCTGTTGTCCAGGGTGGCGCCGGAGACGGTGACGTGCTCCTTGCCGAACAGTTTGCCGCCCCGGTTGGTCAAGGCCTCGACCGTCAGTTGCAGGTCGCTCTTCAAGGCGGTCAACGCGCCGGCCTTGGTACCGTCTTGGCTGTTGTCGACGCTGTCGGCTGTCACCGTCAAGCTGTCGCCTTGCACGGTGCCGCCCTGGTTGTTCAAGGTGCCCAGCGTCAGGTCGACCGCCGCACCACCGCTGAGGATCATGCCCTGGCGATTGCTCAGGTCCTGGCCGCGGTAGCTCACGCCCTGATTGCCGGCCAGGAGTTGGCCCTGGTCGTTGTCGAGGGTTTGCGCCGCGATATCCAGGCGCTTGCCCCGCAAGGTGCCGCCCTGGTTGTCGAGGGTGGTCAAGGCCTTGACCAGCACACTGCGTTCGGCGGCGTCGATCACGCCGTTGGTGTTGGTCAGCAGGTTGCTGATGTTGAGGGTGATGTCGCCGTCATTGCTGACCAGCGCGCCCTTGCTGCTGTTGTCGAGGTCTTGCGCGGTGACAGTGAGGGCCTTGCCGAGCAGGATCCCGGCGCTGTTGCCCAGGCGCTTGCCGGTCAGCAGCAGGTCACCCTCACTTTGAATACGGCCCTGGGTGTTGAGCAATTGGTCGTTCAGCACCACGCTCACACCCGGCACACCACCGGCCAGCAACCCGGCATTGCGGTTGTCGAGGCTGCCGGCGCGCACGTCCAGTTGGTCACCGACGATACGCCCGGCGCGGTTGTCGATCTGCCCGCTTCGCGCATCCAGCAGCAACTGCTTGCCGATGATGGCGCCGCCCTGGTTATCCAGGCTCGCGGCGTGCAGTTCGATGTCGCCCTGGGCGGCCTGCAAGTGACCTTTGGCGTTGTTCAGCTGTTGGGCGACGGTCAAGGTCAACTTGCCGGCATCCGCGCTGAGTACACCTGCGTCGTTGTTGCTGAGGCTGCCGAGGGTAGCGGTGAGTTGCCCACCCACCAGCTTGCCGTCCTGGTTGGCGACGTCACCGGCGCGCAGGTTCAAGTCAGTGCCAGCCTGGGCATGACCCTGGCTGTTGTTGAAGGTGTTGGTGACGGTGAGGTTGAGCGCGCCTTTCTCGGCACTGATCAAGCCCTTGGCACTGTTGTCGAGGCGGGCGGCGTTGACCGTCACGGCGTCGGCAACCAGGAAACCGTTCTGGTTGTTGATCGTGTCCGCTGTCACACCGAGGTTGCCCGCGACAATCTGCCCGCCGGTGTTATTCAGCGTGCCGCTGTTGAGCGTCAAGCTGCCGCCCGCGACCTGGATATGGCCCTGGCGGTTATCCAGCGAATCGGTTTGCAGCGTTGCCGCCTGATCGGCACCGAAGCGAATCAGCCCGCCGAGGTTGACGATGGCCGGCGCGTTGATCGCCAGCGCTTGCTCGCCATACACCCGCGCGGTGGCGCCCTGGTTGGTCAGTCTGGCACTGTTCAGCGTGACGGTTTTACCCTGGATCACTGCGCCCTGGTTGTTCAGTTCCCGGGTGGCCGTGGCGCTCAGCGAGCGGCTGGCCAGGACGTTGCCGCTGGTGTTCAGGGTTTGCGTATTCACCACCACATCGCCGGTGGCATTGCGGCTGTTATCGGCCTGCACGCCTGCTTCGATGATGCCCGGGTTGGTGACGGTGGTGGCGTTGAGTTCGATGCGTTGGCCAGCGGCCAGGCTCTTTTGGTTGACCAGTTCTTCAGCACTGCTCACCTGCACATTGCCGGCGGCGTAGACCTTGTCGGTCAGGTTCACGTTCTGCGCGGTGACCTTGAGGTTACCGGTGGTCGCCGTCTGCGCCATGCTCAGGCGCCCGTTGGCATCCAGCTGGATGTCGCCGCCACTGGCGGCCAGCGTACCGTCGAGTTTCACCCCTACGCCGGCCTCGGTGCCCACCAGTTTGATCGCACCGGCGTACATGCCGCCCAATGCCGAGGAATCGATGGCCAGCTCGGGCTTTGCGCTGCCGTCATCGGCGCGCGCGGTGGCTTTCAGGCTTTTGGCATCGACGTCGTTACGCCCGGCAATGACGGTCAATTCTCGTGCATTGATCTGCGCATTGATCTTGGCCGAACGGGTGATGATCTCGAAGCGGTCGACGTTACTGGCGTTCAGGCCCTGGCCGTCGATGGTCACGGCACCGCCGTCAACCTGATAACGCTGCAACTGGCCGCTGGCGTCGAGCACCGGTTTGCCGGTGGTGAGGGTCACGTTGGGGGTGTTGATAAAGCCGCAACCGCTGCACGTGACGCCGTACGGGTTGGCGACGATGACCTTGGCCGACTGGCCCGCCACTTCGGTGTAGCCGCGCAGTTGGCTGGGGCTGCCGCCGTTGACTTCGTTGAGGATGACGCTGGCCGCGCCGCCCTTGAGGTTGGGGTTGCCGACGATGTAGCCACCCAGCTGGGTGTTCGTCATGGGGCCGTTGGCGTTGTTGAGGATCACGCCGTTGGGGCCGACGTTGTAGTCCTTGAATTGGTTATGGGACAAGCCACTGCCATTGGGGGTGGCGATGTTCACCACCGGTACGCCATTGCCGGCCTGGCCGACGGTGGTGCCCGGCGCACTGACCACAATGCCTCCGGCCTGAGCCAGCACCGGCTGCCAGAACAGCGCGTTGGCCAGGATCAGCACCAAACCGCGCTTGGGCAGGCCGAAGAACGAGTCTCGCGGTTTCAGCGCAGCAGAAGGTTGGCGGGCCAGGAAGGCAAAGTGGCGAACATCCATTGTCATATTCTCGATGTAACGGGGCGTTGAATTACAGGAAGAAATCCATGCGGAAGTAGATCGGCGCTTCGCGCTCGCTCATCACTGCCGGGCGTTCCAGGGAATGGGCAAAGGTCACGCTGGTGCTGACGTATTTGCCACGGGCGAACAACTCCAACGAGTTGCTCGAGACCCGGCCATGCACTTCACCGTTATAGCGGTCGTTGCTGATCACACCCTGGTCGTAGCCGACGCTGGCGCCGTATTCGGCAAAGGCCGGGCGCATCCAGTCCCAGGTCACCGGGCGCGCCCAGCGCACGTCGTTGCGCCAGTAGCCGCCGCTGTCGCCGGTGAGCTGCTGGTCTTTGAAACCGCGCACCGAGGCCGAGCCGCCGAGGCTCATGCGCTGGGGGCTGAACAGAATGTCTTCACTGCGTTGGCCGGTGGCCAGGCTGGAGAAACTGAACGACTCACCCCATAGCGTGAACGGCTGTAAATAGCTGACGGTGGCGGTGTATTTGCGGTAGCGCGCGTTGGGCAGGCGATTGCCGTATTGATCGCGCTCGTTTTCAGCTTGGGCATCGAAGGCGCCGATACCGTTCTGCATGCCCAGGTCGAGGTTGACGAAGGCATTGCCGATGCGGCGGCCGTGGTTGATGCCCAGTTGCAGCTCGCTGAGGCGGTTGCTGCTGGTTTCGAGGTGAGCGTCGTTGATGTAGTTGTTAGTGCGCAGGTGGGCCAGGCCGACGTTGACCGAGGTCTTGCTGACGTCGTCGCGATGGATCACGCGCTCGGCGCGCAACTGGTGGTTTTCGTTGTCGCCAGATTGCTTGAACTTGAAGGTGTCGGCGTAACCCAGAGCGCGGTAATCACTCTCGCTGTAGGTGTAGCTGAAGTTCCACCAGCCCCACGGCACGTTGTAGTAGAGCATGGTGTTTTTCGAGGTTTTCTGATGGTCGCTGACGCCATCGTGGCCACCGCGCAACACCAACTGGTCGGCCAGGCCCAGGGGGCTGTCCCACTCAAGGCCGGCGCCCCACTGCTGTTCGCCGGTGCTTTTCTGCCCGTCGTTGTTGCGCGACAGGCTGGCGCGCCAGGGCTTTTGCGGGACGTTCTTGACCTGCACTTCACTGCCGCCCACCTGGCTGCCGGGGGTCAGTTCCATTTGCGCCTGCTTGGACGGCAAGCGATTCAACTGGTCCACCAACTGCTCGATTTCCCGCAGGTTGAGCTGCTCGCCGACCTTGCCGGGGAAGGCCATGGCCAGCTCGCGCGGGGACAGGTTGCTGCCGTCGGCGCCCTTCAAGCCTTCGAGCTTGCCTTCCACCACCAACACCTGGAGGTGGCCGGTGGAAAGGTCCTGCTGCGGCAAGTAAGCACGGCTGGTAACCATGCCTTTGTCGATGTAGTAGTCGGTGATCGACTTGAGCACTTGGTTGAGCTGGGAGACGCCCAGGCACTGGCCGATATACGGCTTGAGCAGGCGCTCGCGGTCCGGTGCAGGCAGGCTGTCGGCACCCTTGAGTTCGATGTCTTTGATCGGGAAGCAACGGGTGTCGGCCGGGGTGGCAGGCGCTTGGGGCTTGGCTTCTTTGCCGGGCAGTTCCTTGAGGTCTTCAAGGCGCCGGCGCTGTTCTTCCAGCAGACGGTTTTGCCGGTCGCGGATCAGGTCCTGGTCGCCAGGCGTAGGCGCCGCCACCGCACTATTGAGTGCGAAGCAAGTCAGCAGGCAAACGCCCAGCAGCAGCCGAGTCCGTGGCAATAATAAAGACATGTTCGATCCGTCGAAAAAGCGGGGGCCGGCAAACTAACATCGAACTTCCGGTGGGCCAAGATTCTGGCTTAGTGGGAAGCTATGTTTAACAGGCATATAAGTTGCTGATTATTAACAATAAATAAATCATGCAACGTTTAATTGCTTGCAATTGGAATTTTTATTCCGACAAGCGGTAACAGTTTTGATACACCTCCAATGATGGCGCTTACAATTGCCATTACTTGGCCATCAATGCGGTATCAAGACTGGTTAGTAGCCAAAAGATGAGAAAAGTTCGCGGTTATTTTGTGAATTGGATCCCATTTTTCGATATCCCGGTTAACCAACCTCCTTGGTCCGCTCCTGCCCCGCCACCAACTTCAACCCTGGCCGCTCCACATGCCGGGACACATGGGCTGTCACTTCCTGCACGCCCCCTTCGTGGTCGTTATGAATCACCAACACACCCGGGCGGCGCAGTTGCTCCAGGTCACCTTCCCCCAGGCTGAAGCTGTCGCTCAAATGCTGGTCGCTCAAGGCCTTGGCCGCCGAGCGCCGCTGGGCAAAGTGCTTGCCACGTCGCTGCTGGTAGCGTGCCCAACTGATCAGCACCACCGCGTTGAACACGGCAATCCACAGGTAGATCTGCAAGGTATCCAGCGCCGCGAAAATCGGCGCATCGATCCGCGGGCCGCCGTGGCTGTCGAGCATCGGCACCAGCCCGCGCACCAGCAGGATAATCAGCCCGGCCCAGGCCAGCAGGGTCAGGAATACGTCGATGGCCCACATCACCGGGCGCTGTTGGGTTCGGATCAGATTCATGGCTGCACATCCGTAGTGGGGGCTTTGATTCCGCGATCCGGGCTGACCCAGCGCGCGCGTTTCTGGTGTTGGCGGAACAGCACTTTGGGGAAGCTGACCAGGGTGGTGAATAGGCTCACCAACCAGAACACCAGCGGGTACCAGACGGTCCAGAACAGGGTTTTCCACAGGCCCTTTTCATAGCGCCGGTCGATCATGATGCTCACCGCGAACTGCACCAGGCACACCACCGCCAGCAGCAGGCCGGTGAAGGCCGGCGGCATCAGCGAGTCGACGGCGATGGCGGCGGGCAGCGTCACCACTTTGCCCACGGCCCAGAAAATCACCGAGAGCAAAAAGGTGAAGGCCCAACCGGTGGACAGGCAGTACTCGAACAGCAGCGGCCACAGGTAGCGATGGCGCCATTGCCAGATGCCACGAATATTTTTGAACAGCACTTCAGCGCCGCCCTGGGCCCAGCGCAGGCGTTGCTTCCACAGGCCGCCGAAGGTTTCCGGCATCAGGATCCAGCACAGCGCGCGAGGCTCGTAGAAGATGCTCCAGTGGTCCAGTTGCAGCTTCCAGCTCACGTCGATGTCTTCGGTGATCATGTCGGTGCTCCAGTAGTCGACCCGGTCCAGGGCCGCCCGCCGAAACGCCACCACCACGCCGGAGACGGTGAAGATCCGCCCGAAGACCCGCTGGGTGCGCTTGATCAAGCCGATGATCGAAGAGAACTCGCCCACCTGCACCCGGCCGATCAAGGTGGAGCGCGTGCGAATCCGCGGGTTGCCGGTGACCGCCCCCAGGCGCGGGTTGTCGAGCATCGGCGCCACCAGGTACGCCGCGGTGTTCGGCGAGAGCAACGCATCGCCGTCGATGCACACCAGGTATTCGCTGCGCGCCGCCACTGCGCCCATGCGCAGGGCCACGGCCTTGCCCTGGTTTTGCGCCAGGTGCAGCACCCGCAGGCGCGGCTCTTTCAGGGCCAACGCATCGAGCACGGCGGCGGTGTTGTCGCTGGAGCCATCGTTGATCGCGATCACTTCGATGTTGCGGTATTGCTGGGCCAACGCGGCGCCGATGGTCTCGGCGGCGTTGTCGCCTTCGTTGTAGCAAGGGATCAGGATCGAGATCAGCGGCTCACCGGCGAGTACCGGCGCGGGGGTGTCATCCGCCCACGGCCAGTGGCGCTCCCAGTGCAGCCAGAAGTACAGGCCGCCGGCGATCCACAAGCCGGACATGAACAGTGGATAGAAGAAGACGAAGTCCATCAGGAACTGCCCGGTGACCAGAAAGATCAGGCCCAGGGGCACACCCAATACCAGCGACAACACGATAAGCGCGAGGATTCTGTCGAACATGAGTCAAGGATTCCACTGGTTGGAAAGGGCCGGACGCACGGTTTTCAGATCCGGCGAATTCTCCAGGAAGTTGTCGGGGTAGTAGCCAAAACTGGTCACGCCCTGACGCTTGAGCACGCCCATCCACTCGGCCATTTGTGCACCGTCCAGATCGGGGGCGGCCGAGGTACGCCAGTCCTTGGCTTGCAACTCGAAGACTGTGCGTTGCAGCGCGCCGGGGCGGGCCTTGACGGTGGCCACGAGTTTTTCCAGCCAGGCGTTGGAGCCCTTGAGGTCCTGGCCTTCCATCAGCGGCATGGCCATCGGCGCAGTCCAGTCGTAGCTGGTGAGGAAGTCGTCAAGGTTCTGCGCGAACCAGGCTTCGCTGCCCGGGTTGAGCATCGGTTCGGCGAAGATATTGCGTGCGGTCTGCACCTGCGGGCCGCGCAGCGTGCGGACCTTGGCCGTCAGCTCATGGGTGAAGTCGATCAGGTAGCGGCTCTTGAAACGCGTCCAGCGCTGCATCACCGCAGGGTCGGCGCGCAGGGCTTCGATGGTGTCCGGCAGGCCATTGGCGGCGTAGGCCTTGAGCGCCAGCGGGCTGGCGTCTTCGAAGTCCGACAGCACCGCGTCGTCGTGGAACAGCACGCCGTCGATGGCACTGGTGCGCGCCAGGTCTTCGTAGATCTCACCGATGACCTGCCGCACTTTCGGATCGAACGGCGACAGGCGCTGGTACTGGTCCGGGTCGATGGCGACCTTGCCGGTTTGCGGGTCCCAACGGGTAACGCGGGGCAGCTTCGAATCGAGGGCGAAACTGAGCACCGGCATCCAGGCAAATACGCTCACGTGGGCCCGGGTGCGCAGTTGCCAGGTGACGCGGTTGAACAGGTCGGCGCGCACCGGCAAATGGCGGTTGGGGAAGTACAGCGAACGCACCAGGCCATCGCCCTTGGGGTCGGCGAAAGCCTGCAGGAACACGGTGCTGGCACCCATGTCGACCACGCGCTGGATCAGTTTGTCGAGGTTGCGCACCTGCTGTTCCGGGTCCGGGTCGTAGACGTTGTCCAGGTCCACATGCAGCACCCGCAGCGGGGCTTCAGTCTGGGTCGCGACGATGGCGTTGGCGTAGTGTTCGCCGTCCGGGTCGGAGGCCACCAGGAAGCGCGGGCTGCTCATCAGGTTGCCGAGGCTGTCGAGACCGTCTTCCAGGGTCAGGGCCATCTGGTAACCCTGCTCGCCCACCACCGCCAGCGAGGTGCCATCGGCAGCGCCGTAAGGCCACACCCACACGCGCGGCGCCTTGCCGGTGACGGCGCGGATCTTGTTGGAGATCGCCGTCACGTCGGTGCGCATCCGCGCCTGGAACTGGGCTTCGGTTTCGTAGCGATGGGTCGCCGGGTCAAAGCGTCGGGTGGTGGCGGCCGGTTGCAGGTTGCCCTGTGGGTTGGCCAGCACGCCCTTGTGATTGGCGTCGGTGTGCGCGGCGATTTCCACCAGGCCGGACTGGGCGATTTCGCGCACCTGCTGCCAGGTCAGGAAGTCCGAACGCGGGCGTGGTGTGCCGGCGAAATCCACCGGCTGGTTCAGCGGCGTATCCACCCACGAACCCACCGGCGCCAGCAGCGCGTGCCAGTTGTAGCTGCGCAGGATCGGCATCACACGGGTGTAGAAGCTCGCGTAGCCGTCATCGAAGCTGAGCATGATCGCCTTCGCCGGCAACTCCGGGCCACCGTTGCGGGCCGCCAAGATCTGGTCGACGGTGACGGGCTGGTAGCCGTTTTCCCGCAGCCACGCCAACTGCTCGATCAAACGTTCGGTGCGCACGGCCACGACGGCCTGATCGGGGTCGCGGTCCTCGATGTCGTGGTAGGCGATACCGAGGAAATGGTTCTTCGGCCACGCCGCTTCGCTGGCAGGCTTGAGCCGCTCGGCGGGTGGGGTGAAAGGTGCGGGTTGCTGGGCGCAAGCGCTGCTCAGCATTAACCCCAGGGCCAACAGGCAACGGGACAAGACGGGCATGATCGGACTCTTCTAGAAGCGGTAGGTGAGGTCGACGATCAGGCGCAGGTCGCTTTCGCGCTCACCGTCATAAGGTCGGCTGATCCAGCTGAGGTTGGCGCCGGTTTCGAGCACGTCGTTCCAGCGAAACCGCTGGCCGTAGCCCACCAGTGCAACGCCGCCGGTACCGTAGTCGCGCTGGCTGTAGGTGCCCGCCCCCACCTGGAACTGCTGGCTCCACTGGGTTTCGTAGCGGTGGTAGAGCACGTGGTTGACGGTGGCCGTGGGCAGCACGCTGAAGTCCGAGCGCGGGTTGAAGTACGGCGTGTCTTCCTTGGTGTTGCGGCTGGTGCCGACTTCCAGGCCCAGGTCGACTTGCACCCCCGGCGAGCTGTACACGCCCTGGCGACCGGTGAGCAGCGCTTCAAGGCGGTTGTTGCCGTCGCTGAAGTGGGACGGGCTCAGGGCCAGTTTCCATTCGCGGCTTTCGTTGGC
This sequence comes from Pseudomonas sp. NPDC087814, assembly GCF_044742865.1. NCBI lineage: Bacteria > Pseudomonadati > Pseudomonadota > Gammaproteobacteria > Pseudomonadales > Pseudomonadaceae > Pseudomonas > Pseudomonas sp. NPDC087814. Next base: position 52,519 of record NZ_JBIUVK010000023.1, read on the forward strand.
GCGCCAGCGGATAAACCCGCTGCCGCCGTTGGCAGTAATGTCGGCATTCAGTGCCCGCAGCGGGGTGCTCGCGGAGAGGTAATCGAGACTGCCGCCGTACTGCCATTGGTCATTGATGTCGCGGGCAATCGCGATGCGTGCGCCCTGCTTGTCGCCAAAGCCGTAGGAGTGGTTGGAGACCTCGGCTTCGAGGGTCATGTCGCGGGTGCGCCGCTCTACACCGAGGCGCTGCCAACGGTGTTGGCCGGTGCCCTCTTCGAAATCGGCGGTGGCGTAGCCGGCCCCGCCAAACACGCGCCAGTCTTCATCGATGGGCGGGCTGTAGAGCAAGGTTTCGATGCCGAAATCGCGGCTGCCGGACACCGCGCCCGCGCCGTTATCGCCGCCGCCGTTGCTTTTGCCGGTGTAGGCCTCGACGCGCAATTCGGCCATGTCGTGCACATCCCGCAGGCGGCTGAGGCGCTGTACCTGGCGGTTGTCCGGGGCGCGGTCGACCACGTCATCGGTGAGTGCATCGAGCTGACGCCATTCCTGCAGATCGAGGGCAGTGTGGCCTTGGGAAACCTCCAGGCCGATGTCGCGCGGGGCCTGGGCTTCGGTTTCCTTGAGGGTGTTTTCGGCGCGCCGTGGCCAGTCGCGGGCACGGTACATATCGGCCTGGGCCAGGCGCAGGCCGATATTGCCCGGGGCCTGTTGCACCAGGGCTTCCAGGCCTTTTTCGCTGGCGGGCAGGTCGGCGCCATAGGTGCCGGCCTGGGCGGCCAATTGTTGGGCGTCCATCCAGGCGTCGTTGGGGTTGCCGATGGGCAAGCCCTTGAGCTCGACCCGGGGTTTCTGGGTGCTCGCCAGGTTGTCGGCGACTTCGCGAGCTTCCACCACTTGATCGTTTTCGAGCAGGGCGTAGAACAGCGCGGTGCTGTCTTCGACGTGATCGCCGGCGTCCGCATCGCTTGCCGCCAGGGCCTGGCGATACAGCGGCGCGGCCTTTTCCGGCTGGCGCTGGTCGAGGTAGGCGGCAGCGACCCAGCGCAGGGCGTAGGTCGGCAGTTGCACGCCTTCGCCCTTCAGCACTTCGTAGTCGCGGATCACCTCGGCGGTGCGCGCCCGGGCTTTCAGCGCGCCCAGACGGTCGATGCGCCAGCGCACCACGTCGTCATGGGCGTTGGCATCCGGTGTCCAGGTGGTGAGCAGTTGGTCGTAATCCTTGAGGGCACGGTCGGCGATGACGTAGCGCTCTTTTTCACTGCGGGTCGCGAACTCGGCCATGCGCACGCGCTCGGCGGCCAGGTCGCCTTCGAGGCGGCGTTGGGTGACCGGGTCCAACAGGCCAGGGCGCCGGGCAGCGAGGCGCAGGGCCGGTTCCGGCAGGCGCGCACGTTGCAGGGCGACGATGTATTCGCGGGCGACTTCAGGTTTGTTGCCGGCACGCATGAACGCCTGGTCGAATTCGAACAGCGCGTCATAGGTAGAACCGGCACGGGTCAGTGCGTAACCCAGGGCCATGCGGCGGTCGGCGTCGTCGGGCTTGGCGGCCACCAGGGCGCGGGTGCGCTGCACCGCTTCAGCGGTCTGGCCGGCGTCCGCCTGGGTCAGGGCCAGGCCGAGTTGCAGGTCCGGGTTATTCGGCTCGCGCAGCAACGCCTGGCGATACACGGCAATCGCCGGTTCCCAACGCTGCTGGTTGCGATAGGTGCGGGCGACGGTGGCCAGCGCCTGGGTGGTGAGGGTGCGTGAGCGGCCCTGGGCCTCGTAGACCGTCAGCACCTCGGCGTCCTGGCGCGCCCAGCTGGCAATCAACAGGTGATCGCTGACCTGCCCCGGCGTCTGGCGCTCGGCGGGCATTTGGCGCAACAGGTTGAGGGCCGGACCATAGTTGCCACTGCGGGCCTGGTTGATCAGCGAATCATAGGCCGCATCGGCCGATGCCACGACGGGCCAGAGCAGTTGGCTGCACAGGGCCAGGCGGATAAACGGATGAATATTACGCGACATGTCGTCAGCTTCCTCACCAGGGAAAGCTGTAGCGATAAGTTCACCTGCACGACACTCCAGGCGGCCGGCATCTGATGACGCGGCCAAGCTTTCCCGGGGCGCAATATCCTTGAGGGGGGTACAAAAAAGGCCAATTCAGAACAATTGTTCAGAATTGGCCTACATCACTTTGAGCCGAATCTTATTGAGCGCCGCTGACCGCGCCGAACTTGCCCAGCACAAAACCAATGAATTGCTCGACGGTCATTTTCTGGCCGTTGAAGGTCACTTCATTGTTGGCGTAGTGCAGCTTGGACACGATATCGGTACCCACCAGGGTCGCCAGTTGAGTACCCACGGCCATGCCGCTGATCATCTCGCTGGCCATCTGGGATTGCTGCTCGATGGCTTTCGGGTCGGTCACACCACCGATCTGCGCCTGCAGGCCGGCAACGTCCTGGATCATCGGCTTGGACAGGGTCAGGTTGGCGTCCAGCAGCGCAACGATTTGCTTGCCCAGTTCAACCGGCGGCAGGTCCATGCTCGACGGCTTGGCGAAGTCCGCCACCAGGTTGAAGCGGCTCTCGCCATTGGTGGTTTTCAGCGACAGGTTTTCTACCGCCACTTGCGGCTTGGCAGCCAGCAGTTGGTCGACGTTGGCCTGGGCCAGGGTCTGCTCGGCTTCGGTCAGTTGCAACTCAGGCACGGGCTGGCCAGCAGCGGCAGCGGCCTGGGCCGGCTGTACTTTTTCCTGGTAGAGCTTGGTCAGTACCAGCATCGACGGGATGTCGACGTTCTTCATGCTGACGGCCATGGCCGCCGAACCCACGGGCTTGCCCTGGTAACCGATCTCGTCGATCTTGTAGTCGACGCGGCCGGCCAGGTTGTTGTCCTTGGTTTCGCTGCTGTCTTTCTGCTCAAAGTTCTTGAGAGTCAGCACTGCTTGCTGCGGGCCGAAGGTGACCTTGGTGTTGGTCAGCTCGACGGTGTTTTGCCCGGTGTAGAAACCGAAGGTGGTTTTTTCCAGGTTGCTGGCGATGGTCAGGCCGCTCAGCTCCGCATCCAGCTTGGCGTTGTTGGCATCGATGACCGAGACCTTGAGGCTGTCCATGTAGCCGCTGGCCTTGACCTTCTTGCCTTCGGCGGTGGAGTCGAAGTCGAGGTTGGCGCCGGAGAAGCTCACGGCCGACTTGTCGTCCTTGAGTTCCAGGGGCAGCAGTTCAACGTTGCCGGTCACCGAGCGGTCATAACCGATGTTGGCCACGCCTTTGAGGGGCGACACGTCCTTGCTGGCAGCGAACCATTTTTCGGTGGTGGGGTTTTTCTCGAGTTCGTAGTGACTGGTGGCCATGACCGGCAGCCACTTCAGCGACACCAGGCGCGAGAACGGCAGCGGGCCGTGTTCGATATGGTCGACGAACAGCAGTTCGGTGTCCTGATGATTTTCGCCGAACACCGCGCCCTGGGCCTTGAGGCGATAGTGGGCGGTGCTGCTGAACAGCTGACGGTCGAGGGAGACCAGTTCGAGGGTCACAGTGCCGTCGACACCGGCCATGGAGGTCTGCAGTTCCTTGTTGGCGTCCTGGATGGCGGTTTGCAGCACCGGCTCCAGTTGCTTGCCGGTGTACCAGGCACCGCCTGCGCTGATTGCACCAATGGCGACGACGATACCCAAGAGAACGACTGCTGGCTTATTCATGTAGTGACCTGATCAAATCCTGTGAAGTGGGCTGTCTTCCCTGAACCCCGAAGGGTGTCGGCTCAAGCCCGCCGAAATCCGGGGAAGATTAGCATTGGCTGGCGTATGCAGCCCAATTTTTCAATAGGCGCAGACTTCAGCGCTGAACGGTAAAGTGCCTTCGCGAGCAAGCCCGCTCCCACATTCGACTGCATTCCAAAGATGGAACTCGATCGAATGTGGGAGCGGGCTTGCTCGCGAAGGCGTCAGTACAGACACCACAGATTTCAGGAATACTCGGTTTCGATCTCATCGAGTTGATGGTCAAAGCTCTTCAGCCGTGCCGTCCACGTATACACCAGCACCTCAAACTCACGGTGAATCACCGCATTGCCCGGCGTATCCGACTTGGGATCATAAAAATCCAGCTGGTAACGCTCCCGCGCCATCGCAGTGGCCACGTCGGATAATTCCCGGGCGTTATTCAGCCAATGCCGTCCGTCGGCGACTTGCCGATCAAGCATCACACATTGTTTTTTCAGGGCTTCGAGGCTTTTTTCCAGCGGTGTGCCGGTCAGTTCGCCCATGACTTCCTGGAAGGTGCGCCCCGGCTGCCAGTAGCTGCCCCAGAAGTAGCGGTCGAACACCGTCTCGACCCGGCGCAGGGCAACCTTGGTGTCCCAGATCGCCACGCGGGTCTTGCCTTGTTCGAGCAGTCTTCGCTTGATTCGCTGGCCCTGGTAGGAGGCCCAGGCCACCACGCCGATGGACAGCACCGCGATCAGCGCGCTGGCGCTGTCGAGGAACACCATGGCCTTGTCGATTTGATGGGCCAGCATGATGCCGTAGAAGTAAGTCGCCGATAGCAACACCAGTGCGAAGAACACGCACCAGAAAGCGGGAGCATAAGGGTTTTTCATTATTGGAATCCCCATGAGCAAACGCGAGCAGTGACCAGCGGACCATCACGTAAGTCCGCCTGTCAAAGCATAGCAATCAGCTCAGGGTTTGCTGGCTTGTGTGGCTTGCGTTCGTCCACTTTCCCAGCCGCCGCCCAGGGCCAGGAACAAATCGATCTGGCTCATGGCAACCTGGGTGTTCGCCGCCGCCAATTGCGCCCGCACGTCGGTGTAGGTGCGAGTGGCTTGCAGGTCAGCCAGGAACGACGCGCGGCCGGCCTGGAAGAACCGGTGCGTCTGCTCCGCCGCCTCTTTGGCCGACGCGCCGGCATCCGCCAGGGCATCGCGGCGTTGCAGTTGCGCGGTGTATTGCGCGAGGCCGGTCTGGGTTTCACGGATAGCGTTGAGCACCACCCCGTCGAAGTGCGCCAGGGCGCCCTGGGTCGCGGCTTCGGCTTCGTGGATGCGGGCGCGGGCGCCGTTGGTCGGCAGCGTCCAGCTGATCAGCGGGCCAAAGCCCCAACGGTTGGTGGCCGGGGTGCCGAGGTCATCCAGGATGCCGACGGTACCCACGGTGGCGCCGATGCTGATGTCCGGGTACAGCGCGCCGGTGGCCACACCGATGCGCGCGGTGGCCGCCGCCAGTTGGCGTTCGGCCTGGCGCACGTCAGGGCGGCGCTTGAGCAGCGTGGCGCCATCGCCCACCGGCAACAACTGCGCGATGTGCGGCAGCTCGGCGCATTGGGCAGTGCCGGCCGGCAGTTGATCCAGCGGCCTGGCCAGCAACATCGACAGGCGGAACAGCCCGGCCTGGCGCAGTGCTTCATAGCGCGGCATTTCGGCGCGCAAGGATTTGTATTGGGTTTGCGAACGGGTGACCTGGGTTTCATCACCGCGCCCGGCATCCCGCAGGCGCTGGGTCAGGTGCGTGCTCTGGGCTTGCAGGTCGAGGGACTCGTTGGCGATCGCCAGCTCTTCGTTGGCCGCACACACTTGGGTGTAGGAGCGCACCACGTCCGCCACCAGCGTGATACGGGCGATATCGGACGCCGCCTGGGCCGCATCGGCAGTGGCCTGGGAGCTTTCAATGCCGCGCTGCAAGGTGCCGAACAAATCGAATTGATAGGAGGTGCTGATACTGGCGCTGCCGATATTCGCCACCGGGACTTTTTCCGTCAGCAAATAGGCCTCACCCGATTCTTGCAGGCGCTGGGCTTCGGCCTTGGCGCCGGCACTCCAGCCGCCGGCCGATTCGGCTTGCTGCACCTGATAGCGCGAGCGCTGCAAGTTGGCCGCAGCCACCCGCAGGTCGGTGTTGGAGGCCATGGCCTGCTCCACCAGCTTATCCAGGCGCGGGTCCTGGTAGAGCTTCCACCAGTCCGCCGGCACCGGCGCCGACACCACATTGCTGCCCTCCCCGGCCAACTGGCCCTGAAGGTCACCGCGGTTCACGGCCGCCTTGTCCGGCAGCTTGTAATCGGGCCCCACCACTTGGCAGGCCGACAGCAACAACCCCAGCCCGGCGGTTGCTAAAAGCCGTTTCATGGCTTGTTCTCCGACTTGGGTTGGTCGTCGATGATCGACACGGTGGCGGTGCGCCCGGCAATCATGCGGAAGTCCGCCGGCACATCGTCAAACGCAATGCGCACCGGAATCCGCTGGGCCAGGCGCACCCAGCTGAACGCCGGGTTGACGTTGGGCAGCAGGTTGGAGCCGCTGGTGCGGTCACGGTCTTCGATACCGGCGACGATGCTCTGCACATGCCCGCGCAGGCGAGCGTTGTCGCCGATCACGCGGATGTCGACGCTCTGGCCGACGTGAATGCCGTCGAGCTTGGTCTCTTCAAAGTAGCCGTCGATGTGGAACGAGTTGCTGTCCACCACCGACAACACCGGACGCCCGGCGGTCACGAACTCCTGGTTACGCGGCGCACGGTCGTTGATGTAGCCGTCCACGGGGCTGCGGATCACCGAGCGGTCCAGGTTGAGTTGCGCGGCATCCACCGCCACTTGCGACTCGGCCAGGGCCGATTGGGCACGGGCGACGCGGGACTGGCTTTCTTCCAGTTGCTCGCTGGCCACCAGGTTGCCGAGGCCACGGTTACGCTTGTTCTCACGCACGGCCTGGGCCAGGGTTTCCTGACGGTCGGCCACGGCGGCCTGGGCCTGGCGCAGGGCCAGCTTGAAGCGATCCTGGTCGACGGAGAACAGCACCTGGCCGCGCACCACCAACTGGTTGTCGCGCACGTCCACTTGCTGGATCAACCCGGACACGTCCGGGGCGATCTGCACGATGTCGGCACGGATGTGGCCGTCACGGGTCCACGGCGCGAACATGTAGTACATCACCATGCGCCACACCACGACGCAGGCGAAGGTCACCACCAGTAACGTCAGGACTACACGGCCAATGGTCAAAAAAGGTTTTTTCATGTCATGAGGTATCGACTGAGTGAATCCACTGCGCCCAGCAACAGAGCGTAGAGACCCACATTGAACAATGCCCGGTGCCAGACCAGGCGATAGAAGTGGACGCGGGTCAACAGCCCGTGCACCACCAGGTACAACACATACGTAATGCCCATCAGCACCAGCAACGTGGGCAGGAACACCCCGCTGATATCCAGATCACCGATCATAAAGGCGCTCCATCGGGTAACGGCGCTTCCATCTCTGTGCCGCCAAGAAATTCCACGCCGGGCAACAGCGCCAGGCGCAAGCCGCTGAGGGCGTGCAACAAATGCAGGCGGGTTTCGTCCTCGCCTTGCAGGCCCTGGCCGTTGAGGGCGCGGCGGGTACGGTCGAGGGTCATCAGCAGACCGCTGGGGGCCGGCAGACGTTCACCGGCCTTGAGGCAGGCCTTGAAGTAACCGCCGACGCCTTCCACCACCTGGTTCAACAACACCCGCGGCACCCCGAGGATGCGCGGCGAGTACGCCAGCAGGTCCAGCAGGTTCAGCGCCACCCGCACTTCCCGCAGGGCGATGCCGGTGTCCTGGCCGGTCATGGCCAGGCGCGGCAGGTGTTGCATCAGGCGGTCGAGCATTTGCACGCCCATCTTGCGGTGTTCGGCCAGGGTCGCAGGCTCGGTCAGGGTGACGATGTCGCGCCAGCTGAAACGGGTCAGGCGCTTGGCCGCAAGCTCGGCGCCGAACGGCCGGGCAATCAGGGTCCAGACAAAGGCGAACAACAGGCCTACCGGGCCCGCCAGGTTGGAGTTGGCGAAGGCCAGGAAGTCCGCGTCGTAGGCACCCTGGATGCTGATGAACGACGAGGTGTTGACCAGCGTCAGCAGCATGCCGAGGTAGAAGCGCGGCTGTACCGTCAGCGTGCCGATGCAGATAAAGGGCACCGAAAACGCCAGCACCAGCATCGGGAAATCATGCAGGTTGGGCAGCACCAGAAACAGGTAGAGGCTGGCGAACAGCACCGACATCGCCGTCCAGAAAAAGAACCGGTAGATCTGCGGCGCCGGGTCGTCCATGGAGGCGAAGAAGCTGCAGGCCACCGCCGCGAGGATCACCGCGCTGCCACCGTCGGTCCAGCCCAGCAGGATCCACAACACCGAGGCGACGATGATCGCGGTGACGGTGGAAAACGCCGAGTAGAACATCAGGCCACGGTCGAGGAATGGCGTCAGCCGGCCCAGGCGCCAGTGGCGGTAAACTGCGCGCCAGCTGTCCTGGCTTTCGCACTGGATGGCGGCTTGCAGGCTGCGGCAGTCTTGCCACAGATCCACCCACTCTCCCAGGCGATACAGGGCGTTGGAGAACAGCAACTGATGGCGGTCATCCAGGGCGTCGGCATCGGGTTGCAGGGCTTCGATCTGGTCGCGCAGGACACGCCAGCGTTCGAGGGGCGCATCCTTTTGCGTGCTGACCAGCCACTCGTTGGCGGCGGTCAGCAGCGGCGTGAAGCGCTCGAGCAACTCCGGGGCGCGGTGTTCCAGGGCGTACACGGCGTCGTCCAGTGCGTCGATCACCGGCAGCAGGTGGATCATCCGCCCGCGCAGCTCCTTTGTATTGCGCACCGTTTGCGGCCGGGAGCCCTCGTGGGGCAGTTGGCCGATCATCAATTCCAGGGTGTTGAAGGTAGCGACCATGCCGCCGCGCAGGGTGCTGATTTCCTCGGGTTGCACATTGCGGCTGAGAAAGCGCTGGCTGTAGACCTGGGCGTCGGCAAACCACTTGCTCACCGAGTCATCGAACACCGGCGCCAGGCGTCGCGGCCAGAACATCGCCCCCACCACCGCCGCCACGGCGATGCCGAGGAAGATCTCTTCGGTCCGCGCTTCGGCCACATCCCACACCGCCAGCGGGTTATCCACCACCGGCAGGGCGATCAGCGGCAAGGTGTAGCCGGCCAGCATCAGCGCATAGCTGTTGGCGGTGCGCAGGTGCAGGGACAGGAACAGCAGAATCCCGGTCCACAGCGCGATCACCACCACCAGCAAGTAAGGCGTCTGCACAAACATCGGCACAAAAAACACCGCTGCGGCCGCCCCCATGAAGGTACCGACCGCCCGGTACAGCGCCTTGGAGCTGGTAGGGCCGACAAACGGGCTGGACACGATATACACCGTGGCCATCGCCCAATACGGACGCGGCATTTGCATCAGCATGGCGATGTACAACGCGATCATTGAAGCGGCGAATGTCCTTACGCCATAGAACCAATCCTTGGCCGGCGGCATGCCGGTAAAAAATCCGTTCAAGAACTCACAACCATGGGATGTTGATTGGCACCTTCGAAGGCCCGCAGTACACGCAAAGCAGCTTCCAGGTCATCGGGGTCGATTGTCGCCAGCACCTCGCGACGCAGGCGCACCAGTTGCTGTTCCACTGCCTGCACCAGCTCGCGGCCACGCGCGGTGAGGCTCAAGGCCTTGGCGCGGCGGTCGTGGATGTCTTCGGTGCGGCACACATAGCCGGAACTGCACAGCTGATCCAACAGGCGCACCAGGGACGGGCTTTCCATCCCGGCGGCCTGGGCCACCTTGACCTGATGCACACCGTCGCCGAGGCGGCCGATCATCAGCAGCGGCACGGCGCAGGCTTCGGAGATGCCATAGCTGACGAGCGTGGTCTGGCAGATTTTGCGCCAGGTCCTGGCACCTACCACCATGCTGCTGCTGATGTTCATCTGGAGTTGTTCGAGGGTCTGGGACACTGGATTATTCGCATACAGTTAGTTTGCTAACTATCAATATGGTCGATGGATCCAATGCAGTCAAGTTTTGATACAAATTTGCGGATGGGTGGATGGCCCGTGGGCTAAGTAAAGCTGGTTTGGGGAAAGGTGGTTTGCTGTCAGCAACCGTCAATCGCCTCACTCAGCTCACATGCGTCGTCAGGTATGCACGTTGTATATACTTCGTACATACCAATCTAGAGCATTCACTTATGTCAAAACTAGCCGTTTTCACCTTGAAGCTTGAGTCGGAACTACGCGACCAATTCATGGCCGAGTGCGAGGCTACCCACCGTCCTGCATCGCAAATCGTGCGAGATATGATGCGTCAGTTTGTCCAGGCCCAGCAGGAATCACGGGAGTACGACGCGTTCTTGCAGCGTAAAGTAGACGCCTCTCGCGCCTCGATACAGGCAGGCAGAGAGATTTCCAATGAGGATTTGGAAGCTGAGTTTTCTGCGAAACGTGCTCACGTAGATAATCAGGAATGAGGGTTGCCTGGACGCCGGAAGCGGCGCAGGACCGTAGGGATATCTGGGACTTTTTATTTGAGAAAAACCCACAAGCCGCAGCCGATATGGATCGACGCTTCAGCAGTGCAGTGCTGGGCTGGCAAAACACCCAGAAATCGGCCCACTCGGCAGGATCACAGGCACACGCGAAGTCATTCCTCATCCAAGCTACCGCCTTGTTTACCAACTTGAGCCCGACGTAGTAAGGGTCGTGGCGCTTGTGCACACCGCTCGCCAATGGCCACCAGAGAAAGCAACCGCCTCTTGACGGCCTAGACTCCTCGCCCCTCTCTCAACCGCAAATTCAACTCATCCACCACCTCCGCCCAATCCGCGTCCTCCAGAATCTCTTCACGCAAAAACGCCCGCTGAGCCGGCGTCCAGAAAAAAGCATCCGCCAGGTGCAGTTCGGGTTTGAGTGGGGAGTGGACCGCGATGAACCGCTCAATGCTGACCGGGTCATCGGGCAAACCGAGCTGTTTGAACAACGATGGCAAGTTGTGGACTGGGGATTCCATGAGGCGTTCCTGGAGAGAAGGTTCACCTGAGTCTAGCCCCCCAGGCGAACATAAACCTCTCAGGTGTTGCGCAGATTAATCACAGCCCTCACGGTGCACGCCCGCTGGCGCGTTACACAGCACGAACAGCCGGGCCCGCGCGCCGCCGCCGTCCTGCTGGCTGAGCTGACGCCATCCGGCCGGCAACGGGGCAAACTCATCCGGCGGCTCCGCGGCGCTGATCAGCCATACACGCTGGATCTCGGCGGGTAACGCCGACAAGCGATCAAGGTAGATGCGCCCGCCATCCTGGTCCACCAGGGTGCCAAAACCATAGGCATTAGGCCGGGTGGACTTGCCGGCGGCGGTCGGCGGTGTGAAAAGCTGCAACTGGGCGTCGGTCTCGTCGTAATAGACGTAGGGCAGGTACCACAGCATGTCGCTGATGACGATGCGGTCATCTTCCTGGTAGTTGCGATTGACGAACTCCACCACCACGTTGAATTGATCATGCTCATCGACGGTGGAGTTGGTTTTCACGCCCACCAGCTCGACCCCGACAAACAACACGAAGACTGCCGCCGCTGCGAGCGGCAGGCGCGGCGACAGACGGTCGACGGCCAACGCCACGATGATCGGCAAACTCATCGCGTAGGCGGTGAGATAACGCTCGATAAACACCGGGGAAATAAACGAAACCCCATAGACCAGCAGCACCGGCAGCATGAAAAAAAGCCCCAGCAGCCAGCCAAAGCGAAAGCGGCTTTGATCGCGCCAGGCAGTCACACCGACCAGCGCCATCAGCAATAACGGAAACACCACAAAGAGCGGTCGCCACAAGTGGTCGCCCGGGTCCTGAATGAGGAACTGCCACACCATCGACGGCACGGAATACAGGTTGACCGGGTCTTCCCAGCCAATATCACCGCCCACCTTGAGTTCTTCGGTGTGCTGCACCAGGCCCAGCAGATTCGGGAGCCAGGGCAAGTACAGCAACACAATGGCAACGTTGGCCACCCACCAGCCCGCACGCGTGAGCAGGCGCAGGCCGCCGGCCCGTGGCTGGCGCAGCAACAGCAGCCATGACCAATGCACCAGCACGCACAACGCGGTGAAATAGTGGGTGTAGAAGGCTGCCGTCATCAACAGCGCATAGGCCACCAGATAGCGCTTGCGCTCAGGCTGGCGGACCCAATACACCAAGGCCAGGGTGGCGGCCAGCAGCCACACGCCCAGCAGCGAATACATCCGCACTTCCTGGCTGTAGCGCACTGCCGTGGGCAGCAACGCCAACAGAATCCCGGCCAGCACCGCCGCGCGACGGGTCGCGATCAGTCGTGTCAGCCAGATTCCCAGGCCGACTGCGACCACACCGGGGATCGCACTCATGCTGCGCAGGGAGAAAATGCTGTCGCCGAACACCTCGATCCAGCCGCGCAGCATGAAGAAATACAGCGGCGGATGAACGTCATGTGCGGCGTGAAACCACAGGTCTTCCAGGGAATACTCGGCGAGCAGCAGGCTTGAACCTTCATCGCCCCAGATGGCGGAGGCGGTCAGGCCATAGAAACGCACGGCCATGGCCAACGCCACCAGCGGTACCCACCACAACCGAGCCAGCCAGCCGGCATTCTCCCAAAGGCCAGGATTGAGCACGGGCAATGCCCCGGCCTTGTTGTCTTGTTCCGCCACAGAGCGTCGCACCTCTACTTCCTCACCCACTAGTGAACCTGCGCTTGCGCGAACACCCGCCACTCTAGGTCAAAAGGCCTTGATTCGCCCGCTGTTTTGCATGGATTTGACCAACCATCCGCCAATCGGACAAATCTGAATTTTGCGCAGGACGTCTCCGACGCTTTCATCGGATCACGCTATGATTGCTGCCTTCCATGGATTCAGGATCAAGGACATTTCATGCGCATCGGTCTTCTGTCACCCCTGGCACTGGCATTGCTCGCCACCCTTCCCCTCCAGGCCCACGCCAGCGGCGATGACTCTTGCTACCCGGATTGGCGGGTGTCGCGCAACAGCCTGGACGTGTGCAGCAACCTGCCCTTCCTGAGCCCCGGCAATGACAGCCGGGTCAACCTGCGGCTGTTGCTGGCGGACAAAAACGTCATGCCGCTGGCGCCGAATGCCTTGGGCGAGCAGGACGTGTCCGAAGGATTTGGCCCGGTGCCCTTTCCGGTGTATCGGCTTATGCCGGCTGCGGATGAGCCCGACAACAAACCCGACGACTCGCGCACCGCCGAACTGGTTGCACTGCTCAGCCCGCTGGGCATCACCCGCGACGACGCCAAGACCGCCGGTGAAGCCTTCCTTTCCGGCGAAGGCAGCCGCTGCCGCAGCAACGCCGATGACAGTGCCGCCGCGTTTATCAGCCAGGTGGTGAAGGCCGATGTACCGCAGGCCGAGCGCCAGTTACTGGCCAAGCTGCGGCTGCAGATGCTCGGCAGTTGTTCCTCGGACGGCGTAGCGGCAGGCGAGGCCGACCAAATCAAATCGGCAGACGGCCAGGCATTGCTCACCTATCTGAAAGCCGCCGGGGACTTTTACAGCGGACGCTTCAGCGATGCGCAAAAAGGTTTTGCCGGGCTGACGAGCAGCTCGCTGCCCTGGCTGAAGGAAACAGCGCTGTACATGACCGCCCGCACCGCGCTGAACGACGCCCAGCAAAATGCCTTCGATGAATACGGCACACCGTCGCTTGAGCATGTGGATAAGTCTGCCCTGCAACGGGCCGAAAGCGCTTTCAACGACTACCTGAAAACTTATCCACAGGGCGAATACGCCGCCTCCGCCCGTGGCCTGTTGCGCCGGGTGCACTGGCTGGCGCCCAACCCCGACAAACTGGCGGACGACTTTGCCTGGCAACTGACCCAGGCCACCGATGCCCAGCGCAACGTGTCGCTGGATGAACTGGTGCAGGAAGCCGACACCAAGCTGCTGACCAGCACCACGGCACCTGTGGGCAACCCGCTGATCCTGGCCCTCAACGACCTGATGTGGATGCGTGCCGGCGAGCCGCCGAAGCTCACGCGTGAAGCGCTCGATGCACAAAAAGCGGTGTTCGCGCAGGAGCCCGCGCTGTATGCCTACGTGCAGGCGGCGTTTGCCCTGAACGTCGAGCATCAGCCCGACCGTACCTTGAAGCTGCTGCCGCAAGACGTGCCGTCGAATCTCGACTACTTCGCTTTCAGCCAACAGACCCTGCGCGGCCTCGCGCTGGAAGCCAAGGAAGACTGGAAAGCCGCCGAAGCGCTGTGGCTGCAACTGCTGCCGCTGACCAGGCAACCGTTGCAACGAGACCAGCTGGAGCTGGCCTTGGCGATGAACTACGAACGCAGCGGGCAACTGGCCAAGGTGTTCTCCGCCGACTCGCCGATCAGTGCCAAGCAGGTGCGCTATATCCTGCTGCGCAACGTCGCCGGTCCCGACCTGCTGCGCCAACAGCTTGCCCATGCCGAAGACCCGGTAGAGCGCCAGACCGCACAATTCACGCTGCTCTATAAAGACCTGCTGCGCGGCCAGTTCGAGACCTTTGCCGAGGACCTCAAGCAACTGCCCGCCTCGGTTCCCGATGACAAGCTCGGCACCAGCCTGGGCTACGTCTACAGCGGCGGCCAGTCGTTGAGACTGTTCCAGTGGAACGGTGACAAGGCCGAGTCCGGCTACACCTGCCCGAGCATCGCGCAAATCGCCAGCACCTTGCAGGCCGATCCGAAAAACCCGCAGGGCCTGAACTGCCTGGGGGAATTCGTCCTGCGTAACGGCCTGGACGGCATGCCCCTGGAACAAGCGCGCTCCGCCGGCAGCCTGGGCAGTACCGCCTCGCCCTTCAAGGGCGAAACCTTCTCGCGGCTCGAAGGCTACAAGCGGGTGATCGGCAATCCCAAGGCACCGCGAAACGACAAGGCCTACGCGCTGTTTCGTGCCATCAACTGCTACGGACCTTCGGGCTACAACAGTTGCGGTGGCGAAGACGTCGACAAGAACGTGCGCAAAGGCTGGTTCCGCCAGTTGAAAACCGGGTTCGCCGACACCCAGTGGGGCAAGTCGCTGCAGTACTACTGGTAAGCCGTGAAGCGTTTCTGGCTGGCCCTGCTCCTGCTGGCAAGCCCGGCCTTCGGCGCGGTGGACGCCCGCGACCATGACGCGTTCTGGCTGTGGAGCGGCGTCGCGCCGCAGCCGGTGCTCAAGCAGGCGAAAACCCTGTACATCCTCCAGGGCCAGATCAACTCGACCCGCCGCGCGCCCCGGCGTGGTGTGCAATTCATCGCCCAGGGCATGAGTGTGCCGCGCATCACCCAGGGTGAAATCTGGGTGGTGTACCGCGCCCACACCCTGCACTGGCCCGAGTCGGTGTACAGCCAGATGCTCGGCCAGGTGCAACGCTGGCGGGATGCGGGCAACCCGGTGGTGGGCATCCAGATCGACTTCGATGCGCGCACGCAATACCTCGACGAATACGCGGATTTCCTGCGCGACCTGCGCCAACGCTTGCCCAAGGATCTACGCCTGAGCATCACCGGGCTGATGGACTGGAGCAGCAACGCCGACCCGGCCGCCATCGCACAACTCAAGGGCGTGATTGATGAAGTGGTGGTGCAGACCTACCAGGGCCGCCACAGCATTCCGGACTACGCGGCGTATCTGCCACGCATGAACCGGTTGGGGGTGCCGTTCAAGATTGGGTTGATTCAGGGTGGAGAGTGGGAGGAGCCGGGGTATTTGAAGGGGAGTGAGTGGTTTCGCGGGTATGTGGTGTTTTTGCAGAATCCTTGAATGCCCACAGTCCCTGGACTGTGGGCACTGGTATTAACGCCCTGCCGTCTGTTCCGGATACACCGACTCCCAGCCCCCACCCAATGCCTTGTACAACCCGACCATGGCGAGGGACACGCCGGTGGAGCTTTCCACCCACTGCTCCTGGGTCGCCAGCAACGCACTTTGCACGGTCAGTACGTTAACGAAATCCACCACGCCTTCGACGTATTGATGCTGCGCCGTGGCAAGGGCGATCTGGTTCTGCCGCACGGCTTCGGCGAGGCTGTCGCGCCGCAGTTGGCTGGCGTTGTAGCGGGTCAGTTGATCGTCGATTTCATGCCAGGCCCGCAGTACGGTCTGCTGGTAGGCCAGGGCCGCTTCCTGTTGCTGGGCTTCGCGCAGATCGAGCATGCCTTGCAACCGGCCACCGTTGAAAATCGGCAAGCTCAGTTGCGGGCCGAAGGCAAATGCACGCGAACTCCACGAGCCGAAATCCGCCAGCTGCAACGCCTGGGAGCCCACGCTGCCAGACAGGGTGATGCGCGGGTAGAAGTCGCCCTTGGCCACACCAATGGAGGCGGTGGCCGCATGCAAGCGAGCTTCGGCCTGGCGGATATCCGGGCGGCGCTCGGCCAGTTGCGACGGCAGGCCGATGGCGACCTGGCGTTGGGTTTGCGGCACCGCAGCGTCCTTGGACAGCTCGGCGTACAAGGCTTGTGGCGGTTCACCCATCAGCAGGCTCAGGGCGTTGATCAACTGGTCCTGGCGTTGCTGCAAATCCGGCAGGCGCGCCTCGATGGCGGCCACTTGAGCAGCGGCTTCGGCTACGTCCAGGTCAGTGGCGACACCGTCGGCCAGGCGCAGTTGCGAGAGCTTCAGGCTGTGGCGCGCCACCTCGAGGTTTTGCTCGGTGACGGCGCGGGTGTTTTGCACGCCGCGCAGCTGGATGTAGTCCTGGGCGGTTTCCGCCAGCACCGACAACAGCACCGCGCGGCGGTCGTTTTCGGCGACTTGCAGGGTGGCGTCGGCGGCTTCGGTTTCGCGTTTTACCCGGCCCCAGAAGTCCAGTTCCCAGGCGGCGGAGAAACCCATGTCCCACTGGTTGAACGCCGAGCGGCCGTTCTTGCCCGAGGCATCGCTCAAGCCATCGGCGCTGTTGCGCTGACGCAGGTAATCGCCGGTGGCGTTGACGGTCGGGTAGCGCTCGGCGGTGATCACCTGGCGCGCCGCGCGGCTTTGTTGCAGGCGGCTGCTGGCGAGTTTCAGGTCGAGGTTATCGGTCAGCGCGCGACGGGTAAGCGCGGTGAGCTGCGCGTCGTGGAACACTTCCCACCAGCGCTCTTCCAGCGGGTCGCTGACCGCTTGGCTGGCGGCTTGTCGGCCATGGGGCTCGGTCCATTGGCCGACGGGATTCTGCGGGCGCTGGAAGTCCGGGCCGACGGTGCAGGCACTCAGGGTGAGCAGGCTCAAGGTTAACCAGGCAAGGCGTCTCATTGCTGCGCCACCTCACGTTGCTGGGCGGCGGCGTGGGTGTCGACGCTGGCTTCCACCGACATGCCGACCCGCAGGCGCTCGGTCAACGCCTGGCCGGGCTCCAGGATGATTTTTACCGGAATACGCTGCACCACCTTGGTGAAGTTGCCGGTGGCGTTGTCGGGTTTGACCGAGGCAAATGTCACGCCGGTAGCTGGCGCCAGGCTTTCGAGGTGGCCCTTGAGCACTTCGCCGTCGAGGCTGTCGACCTTCACGTCCACCGTTTGGCCAGCGTGCATGTGGGACAACTGGGTCTCCTGGAAGTTGGCCACCACGTAGGCCTCGGCCAGCGGTACCACGGCGAGGATCTTGCTGCCCGGCGTCACATAGGCGCCGACCCGCACCGCGCGCTCGCCGACCATGCCGTCCACCGGCGCGACGATGCGGGTGTACGACAGCTGATAGCTGGCCATTTCCAGTGCGGCCTGGGCACGTTTCAGGCCGCCCTCTGCCGCATCACGCTGGGCGCTGAGGATTTCCACCTGCTTGCGTTCAGCGGCCAGCACCGCCGTGGCATTCGCCAGGCGTGCGGTGGCCTGGTCAATACGCGTCTTGGCTTGCTGGGCGTTCTGTACGGTGCCGGCGCCTACACCCGCGAGGTGGTTGTAGCGGTTCAGTTCGTGTTCGGCAAACGCCACTTCGGCGCGATCTGCCGCCACAGTCGCCTGGGCCTGGGCAATCACCGAGCTTTGGCGCTCCAGGGTTGCCGTGGCATTTTTCAGCTGCGCCTGGGCCACCAGCGTATCGGCATCGGCCGCCTGGGCAGCGGCGCGGAAGTCACGGTCATCGATCAGCGCCAGCAACTGCCCGGCCTTGACCCGCTGGTTGTCTTCCACCAGTACTTCCTTGATGAAGCCGGCCACACGCGGCGCCACCAGGGTGTAGTCAGCAGCGACGAAGGCGTCGTTGGTGCTCTGGCGTTTGCTGCCGAACACACCCGGCGCCAGCAAGTAAACCAGCACACCGACGGCAAACACGGTGATGACGGTTACAGCGATTTTGTCTTTGCGTTTCATAACAATCCCTTTGGCTCAGTGAGCAATCAAGTCGGCGCGCGGGGCGGATAAATCCGCGTCGGCATCCAGAAAATCAGCAGGATCAACGCCGCCGCGACACCGGCCATGACGTAGTAGAGATCCGAAGAGGTGAGCACCACGGCCTGCTCGTGCACCCGATGGGCAAGGCCGGCGGCATCGCTGTCGGCCAGGGGCGAGTTGCCCAGGCTGTCCACCAGCATGGTCGAGTGGAAATGCAGGCGGTGTGTGGTCAGGGCATCGAGAACGCCGGTGGCGACCACGGCGGCCAGGCCTTTGACGGTGTTGAACCACGCCGAGGCGAAAGGCCCGTCCTGGGGCGTGATGCTGCCGGTGGAGAGCATCAGCAGCGGCAACACCGCCATCGGTTGCCCGAAGATTTGCAGCAGTTGCAGCACGTAGAAATCATCGCGAATCCATGCCGACGTGAGTTGCGCCCCGCCCACGCAGGACAGGATCAACATGCTCAAGCCAATGCCCAATACCCAGCGGCAATCGACCCAGCGCAAGTTGCACAACGCCGCCACCAACGGCAGTGCGATCAACTGCGGCAGCGCCATGATCAGCATCACCGGTGCAGTTTGCAGCGGGCGGTAGCCTTGGACCTGGGCCAGGTAGCTGGACGGAATGATCGTCACCGCCAGCAGCACGA
The DNA here is from genome assembly GCF_044742865.1 of Pseudomonas sp. NPDC087814. NCBI lineage: Bacteria > Pseudomonadati > Pseudomonadota > Gammaproteobacteria > Pseudomonadales > Pseudomonadaceae > Pseudomonas > Pseudomonas sp. NPDC087814. The sequence continues at coordinate 71,251 of NZ_JBIUVK010000023.1, forward strand.
TCAGCACCCCGGCGAGCACAATCAGCGCGAACGACAGATTGCGTAGCCCAAGCATCTGCAACTTGAAAAACGGCATCGGGTGCGACCACTCGTTGATCATGAACAGCACCAGCAACACCAGGCCGCCGATCAACAATGAGGTAATCAGCGGCGACTCGAACCAGTCCAGCCGATTGCCCTGCAACAGGCCGATCACCAGCATGCAGATCGCCGGGAAGCCCAACAGCAAGCCGCGCCAGTTGAACTGCTTGAAGCGCTCCAGGCGCAGCGGGTCCTGGGGCAAGCCGTAGGCCACGGCCGCCATGGCCAGCAGGCACGGCCCGACAATCTGCCAGAACGCCCATTGCCAGCCGACGTATTCGGTCCACATGGCCGCCAGCGGTGTGCCGAGGCTGGGGCCAAAAGTGGCCGTGAGAGCATAGCCGGCGAGGCCGTACAGCTTGACGTTGGCCGGCAGGAACCGCAGGGCCACGGTCATCAGCATCGGCGGCAAGGCGCCACCGGCCAGGCCTTGCACGGTGCGCAGGATCAGCAGGCTTTCGTAGTTCGGTGCGAACGGGCACAGCACGCCAAGTATGGTGAACAGGCCGATGGCGCAGAGGGTGAAACGGCGCAGAGAGAACGTCACCGAACACCAGGGTGCGAAGGCCATCGCCGAGACAGAGGTGGCGGTGTAGGCAGCCACCAGCCAGGTGCCTTCGTCGAAGCCGATGTACATCGCACCACGAATATCGGCGAGAGCGACTTTGGTCACCATCTCGTTGAGGCCGGACACCAGTACCGCAAGCAATACGCCCACCAGGCCGATGATGATGCGCGGGCCGAAAACGGGCGGGGTAATGGCGGTCGGTTTGGCTGCGGCCAGGGGTGCGGGAGCAGCGAGGGACGTCATGAACTACAACTCGGAATAGGAAATACCCGAGCAGTTTAATAAGGCTTAGACATGACAAAAAGTGACTTATCGGAAGCTTATAAGTGCACCAGACGCAATGATCAAAATGTAGGCGATCTCTATGGGAGCCGGGCTTGCCCGCGATGGCATCACCTCGCTATGCCTGAAAAACCGGGTCGCCCGCAGCACAGGCAAGCCAGCTCCCACATTGACCGGGCTCACTTGCGACTCACGTGGGCTGCGCTTCCTTCCACGTCGCCTCGCAGCATTCACGCATGGTCTCGCGCAGCCATCTATGGGCCGGGTCCTTGTCGAAACGCGGGTGCCAGGCTTGGGTCAGCACCAGGGTCGGCAGGGAAATTGGCAGGGTGAAGGCTCGCAACGGCAGCTTCAGGCGATTGGCGCTGTAGAGCGCTTCCTTGGGCACCGGCAGGATCAGGTCGGAGTCCGGCAGCATGAACATCGCGCCGTGAAACCCCGGGGCGATCATCGCGACTCGGCGTTCCAGGCCCTGGGCGTTCAGGGCGGTGTCGATGGGCCCCCGGGCAATGCCGCGGCGGGAGATGCTGATATGCGAATAGCTGGCAAACCGTTCGGCGGTGATTTCTCCATCGAACAACGGGTGCCCTTCCCGTGCCAGGCCGACGAAGGTGGTGGTGAACAGGTTCTGCACCTTCACTTCCGGAGTGATCGGCATGGTGTTGCCCACCCGCAGGTCGAGACGGCCTTCACGCAGGGCCTCGTCATCGGTGTCGCCTTCCGGCACGAAGCGCAGTTCGCACAGCGGCGCCATGCGTTCCATGGTGTCGAACAGCCGACCGCCATACACACCGACAAAAAAGTCATTGGCCCGCACGCTGAAGCGTCGGCGCAGGGTGCGCAGGTCCACTTCGTCCGCCGAGCGGAACAGCAGCGCCGCCTGCTCCACCACGCTGCGCACCTGGCCTTGTAGCTCCAGGGCCTTGGGCGTCGGTACCAGGCCGCGACCGGCGCGCACCAGGATCGGATCGCCCACTGCCTCGCGGATGCGCGTGAGGGTGCGACTCATGGCGGCCGGGCTCAGGTTCATCCGCCGCGCGGCGCCTACCACACTGCCCTCGTCGAGCAAGGCGTCGAGGGCGACCAGCAGGTTCATGTCCGGTAATTGCATGCCAAGCACTCGTGATGGGTTGGGAGTGAACTTGGCGCAATCGTAGCAGACTGTGGTGAGGGAGCTTGCTCCCTCGCCACAGGGTTGGCGTTTCAGTCCGGGTTGGAGTTTCAGTCAGCGTTGCATGCCCCAGCGCTTCACGGTGACCCGCTCCAGGGTGTCGAACACCAGGTTCTCCACCAGCAGCCCGATCAGGATCACCACCGCCAGGCCGGCAAACACTTTGTCGGTGTACAGCTCGTTGCGGTTCTGGAAGATGTACCAACCCAAACCGCCTTTGCCGCTGGTAGCACCGAACACCAACTCGGCGGCGATCAGCGTGCGCCAGGCGAACGCCCAACCGATTTTCAACCCGGCGAGAATCGACGGCAGCGCAGCCGGGATCAGGATGAACAACACGAAGCGCATACCCTTGAGGCCATAATTTCGACCGGCCATGCGCAGGGTTTCGGAGACGCCGAGGAACCCTGAATAGGTGTTGAGCGCCAGCGCCCACAACACTGAATGCACCAGCACGAAGATCAGGCTGTTCTGCCCCAGGCCAAACCACAACAGCGCCAGCGGCAGCAGGGCAATCGCCGGCAACGGGTTGAACATCGAGGTCAGGGTGCTCAGCAGGTCACGCCCCAGTTGGGTCGACACCGCAAGCGTGGTCAGGGCAAACGCCAGCACAATGCCGATCAGGTAACCCTTGATCAGCACCACCAGCGAGATGCTGACCTTGCTCAACAACTCGCCACTGGCCATGCCGTCGTAGAACGCGCTCAGTGTCTGCAGGAAGCTCGGCAGCAGCAGGTCATTGTTCTGATAACGGGCAGCCGCTTCCCAGAGGATCGCAAGCACGATCAGGATCAGGCTTTTACGCAGCCAGCCTTGTTGCCACAGGCGCTGGCGCCACGGCAACTCGCGCTCTACGCGTACACCGGGCAACGGTTCGAGAGTGATTTCATATTCCTGGCGCATGGTGCAAGCCCTTCAATAAGCGATGCGGATATCGGCGAAACCCAGTTCGGTTTCCACCTCGGGCGCTTCATCAAACAGCAGCCGATGAATGCGCCGCGCCGAAGCCTGGAACTCCACACCGCCGAGGCTGTGCAGGTCGTATTGATGGCTGTGGATTTCCGCCCGCACCCGCCCCGGGTGCGGCGACAGCAACAGGATGCGGTTGCCCACCACCAGCGCTTCCTCGATGGAGTGGGTGACGAACAGCAGGGTGAAACGCACCTCTTCCCAGAGCAGCAATAGTTCTTCCTGCATCTTGCGCCGGGTCAGGGCGTCGAGGGCGGCGAAGGGTTCATCCATCAGCAGGATTTTCGGCTGCATGGCCAACGCCCGGGCGATTGCCACGCGGGCCTTCATGCCGCCGGACAGGGTGTGCGGGTAGGCATCGGCAAAGGCCGTAAGGCCGACTTTTTCCAGGTAGTACAGCGCCCGCTCTTCGGCCTCGCGACGCTTGAGGGTTTTGGACGCCAGCAGCGGGAACATGACGTTCTGCTTGACGGTTTTCCACGGTGGCAGTTGGTCGAACTCCTGGAACACCACGATACGGTCCGGCCCTGGCTGCTCGACTTTTTGCCCGAGCAGACGGATCTCGCCCTCACACGGCTTGATAAAGCCGGCGATGGATTTCAACAGTGTGGATTTGCCACAGCCCGAAGGCCCCAGCAATACAAAGCGGTCTGCCGGATCGATCGCGAAGCTGACCTGGTGAGTGGCCCGCACCACCCGTTCGGGCGTGCGGTATTCAAGGCTGACTTTATCCACCGAAAGCAGTGCTTCGGTGGTGGTCGGGTTGCTGGCCGTGTGGCCTTGCAAGGGCGCGTTCATGTCAGCTCCCTTGCAGCGGCTTGGCGTCCTGGAAGAAGTAATCCTTCCACGATTCGGGTTTGTTTTTGATCGCGCCGACGCGGTAGAGGAATTCCGCCAGCGGGTAGGTGTTTTTCGGTGTGACGCTGAATTCGAACTGCGGGTTTTCGATGATTTTCAGCAGCTCGGCGCGGTCGATCTTGGCCTTGGTCACGCGGATGTAGGTATCGGCGGCGGCGCCTTTGTCGTTCTGGGCGAACTGCGCCGCTTCGGTCAGTGCCTCGACGAACGCCTTGTAGGTTTTCGGGTTGTCGTTGCGGAATTTCTCGGTGGCGAACAGCACGGTCGGCGAGTTAGGCCCGAGGATGTCATAGGAGTTGAGCACCACATGCACGTTCGGGTTGGTCAGGGCCTGCTCCTGGAACGGCGGGTTGGAGAAGTGCCCGGTCAGCTCGGTGCCACCGGCAATCAGCGCAGCCGTGGCATCCGGGTGCGGGACGGCGACGGTGTACTTGTCGAGTCGATTGAACTCCTTGTCACCCCATTGCTTGGCGGCAGCGTATTGCAGGAAACGCGACTGCACGGAAACGCCCACTGCCGGTACGGCAATGCGGTCTTTTTCGGTGAAGTCGGCAATGGTCTTGACCTTGGGATTGTTGCTCACCAGGTAGTAGGGGAAGTTGCCCAGGGAGGCAACGGCTTTCACGTTCTGCTTGCCGTGGGTGCGGTCCCAGATAGTCAGCAGCGGGCCAACGCCGGCCCCGGCGATGTCGATGGAACCGGAGAGCAGCGCATCATTGACGGCTGCGCCGCCGGACAATTGTGTCCAGTCGACCTTGATGTCGATGCCTTCCTGCTTGCCGTATTTTTCGATCAGGTTCTGGTCGCGCACCACGTTGAGCAACAGGTAGACGATGCCAAACTGCTCGGCGATGCGAATTTCGCCTTCGGCCTGGGCGGCGGCAGGCGCCACAAGACTGCCGGCCAGCAGGCTGACGCCCAGGCCAACCGTCGCGGCCAGGCGCGCAAATGGGGTTTTCTTGGACATGGTCATGCTCCGGGTCAGAAAGGCGCGTCGCCCTGGATGGTGGTGCGGTACAGCTTGCGCCGCAGGTGGCTGGGGCAGCCGGCCGCCAGGTGGATCAGCGAGCGGTTGTCCCAGAACACCATGTCGTGGGGCTGCCACTGATGGCGGTAGATGTTTTCCGGCAGCACGCTGTGGGCGTACAGCTGGGCCAGCAGGTCGCGGCTTTCATCCTCAGGCAGGCCGACGATACGGGTGGTGAAGCCCTCGCTGACGAACAGCGCCTTGCGGCCGTTTTCCGGGTGGGTGCGCACAATCGGGTGTACCACTTCCGCCACTTGAGCGAGTTGCTCGGGCGTGAGGGTCGGGCGCCAATTGCCTTCGAATTTGGTTTCGCTGTAGCGTGCGGTGTAGGAATGCGCGGCGCTGCGGCCTTCGACCGCCTTGCGCAAGGGCTCGGGCAGGTTGTCCCAGGCTTTATGCATGTCGGCGAACAATGTGTCGCCACCCTCGGACGGCAGCTCCTGGGCATGGAGCATCGAGCCCAGGCTCGGCAGCTCCTTATAGGAGAGGTCCGAGTGCCAGAACTTGCCCGCGTCTCCCAGGCCGATGGATTGGCCGTTTTCGATGATGTTGGAGACGATCAGGATTTCCGGGTGGTTGGCCAGCAGGAATTGTTTGAGCACATGGATTTGCAGCACGCCGAAACGGCGGCTGAAGGCGATCTGTTGCTCGGGGGTGATACGTTGGTCGCGGAAGACCACGACGTGATGGTCCAGATGCGCGCGGTGAATGCGTGCGAAGTCCTGGTCGCTGACCGGGCGGGCCAGGTCCAGGCCTATGATTTCGGCGCCGACGCTGCCGGGAAATGGACGGATCTCGAAGGTTTGTGTGGTGTCGGTCGCTGTTGGAACAGTAGAGGTGGCAGACATGAGTTCACTCCCGTGCAGTCAGGAGAGTGACTTTATAGTCATAAGAACCGCATTTTAAATACCGTTAGTGAATATCGATATGCAGCAATACCGCTGTTGGCCCGACTCCCGGGAATAAAATGTGCACGACGGACCTTTAGCCTGTAAGACCTGACAAATGGGAGCTGTGGGCCCGAAGAACACGCTGTTGAGTCGCTTACAAGCCGAAACCTTGCCCGTTTGACAAGCTTGTGGACAATCTCTAGTGTGCATTGGATCCAATTAGCCACCTCACCTTGAAAAGGAGGATAGCGTAGTCGTGACGCAGAAGCCGAACCCTTTGAGCAGCATCCAGATCAGCGGGCCTATCCCCGCCCATCTCGCCCGCTCCGTGATTGAAGAAACATTGCGCAACGCCATCCTGGATGGCCGCTTGCCCTGTGGCACCGCCATGCGTCAACAGGAGCTGGCCAGCTTGTTCGGTGTCAGCCGGATGCCGGTGCGCGAGGCATTGCGTCAACTGGAAGCCCAATCGCTGCTGCATGTGGTCACCCACAAAGGCGCGATGGTGGCGCCACTGATCGAGGACCACTCGGCGGAAACCTACGCCCTGCGCATACTCCTCGAATCCGAAGCGCTGCGCTTGTCGATTCCCCTGCTCACGCCCGATGACATCGCCCAGGCTGGCGCCTTTATCGACGCGCTGGAACGGGAAAGCGACTACACCGAAATCGGCCGCCTCAACCGCCTGTTCCACATGGCGCTATATGGCAAGGCGGGCAATCAGCGGTTGCTCAAGCTGGTTGAACACGGCTTGAACGAAGAGGAACGTTTCCTGCGCTTCAACCTCGAGGCCATGGGCCTGGGCAAGACGTCCCAGGAAGATCACCGCGAACTGCTCGACCTCGTGGCGCAAAAGAAGGTCGACGAAAGCATCCTGACCCTGCGTAACCACCTTACCCGCGGCATGGAGGTGATTACGGGTTACCTCAAAAGTCTTGAAGAGACTGAACAGAACGCTGCGCTGTAAATTCCGCGTGGAACTGAAACGCCTCCCTCGACCACAAAGCGCTGCAAAGTGACGCTGGCCGACGGAGGCCAGTGCACCACCATTACTCCCGTTAAACCATTAAGCCCAAAGAAAACTTCACACACTCCGCAGAGCGATCCAACTACCGCAATATTCCAACTCGAAAAACTTATAAAACTAAAAACACCTGAATACTTAATCAGATTATTACCAACACTCCAATTCTCCCAATCGACAGCGTGAATCCATGCTCGGTGCGTCACTGCGCGTGGCGTTCCTTTAAATAAAGCCTTGGTATTTTGTCACAGCATGCTGCTTGCCAGTAACAGTGTCAGCCTCGTACAGGGCTGCCTGTTATCAAGGCACCCGCGCATCCGTGAAAACCAATGTTTATTTGTCGCTAAAGCACAACGCTTTTATCAGGGAAGAGACACGACTTATAGGCATCAACATGTTCCAGCACTCACACCTGCTTAAACAAAAAAAGCAGAAGTTACATATCCATCCAATATTCAAACATATAAATACCCTTCCAAAGTTGCAGTACTTTATGGAAAACCACGTATTCGCCGTGTGGGACTTCATGACACTCACCAAACGCCTGCAACATGACCTCACCGGTATGCGCCTGCCCTGGTTACCGCCAACGGACCCGCAAGCGGCTCGCCTGATCAATGAGATCGTATTGGGCGAAGAGTCGGACGCGTATCCCGGCCATGGGCACGGCAGCCACTTCGAGTTGTACCTGGAAGCCATGCGTGAAGTCGGCGCGAGCACGGCGAACATCGAGCGGTTCGTCAGCCTGCAGCGTGACGGCAACGATGCAGAAACGGCCCTGCAAAAAATCGACATCCACCCGTCCGTGGCCCGGTTCGTCAGAAGTACCCTGCAGGTTGCCCTGGACGCACCGACGCACTGCGTGGCGGCTGCCTTTCTCCACGGGCGCGAGAGCGTCATCCCGGCGATGTTCAAGCGCATCCTGGAGGAGTGCGAGGTGCTCCATCGCCAGGCGCCCACCTTCTGCTACTACCTCAAGCGCCACATGGAGATCGACGCCCAGGAGCATGGCCCGGCGGCAACGCAATTGCTGCAACGCCTTACCCTCGGCGACCCAAGCCGCGAGCAGCAAGCCGACAGTTGCGCCCTCGGCGCCGTGGAAAGCCGCCTGGCCTTATGGGATGGGTTGCATAGGTGCCTGCCGGAGATGAGCGCATGAACCCTGCCGACTACCGCTCATTTGCCGACGACTGGGAGCGCCGCGCGACCATCCGCACACGCCCGCGGCGGCGGCTGGAAAACGATCAGAAACTGATCTACCCCCTGAGCCGACAGCCTCTGGTGCTGAGCGCGACCTTTATCGACCAATGCCCGCAGTGCCGTGATTTTGTCTTGCTGCAGACGTTCTACAAGTTCATCAACGACGTGGTGATCTTTGAAACCGAGATCGTCGACAAGACCGCCCGCAGCATCGCCAAGAATCGCTTTTCGGTGCCCTTCCCGCTTGCCTGTCGCTACGACGCCATGACCGTGGTGGTAGACGAGGATTACCACGCCCTCGTCGCCCTCGATTTCATGCAACAGACCATCGAGATGACCGGGATCCCACCCCTTGAACTACCCGCGCAAATCGAGCTGAGCCGCGCCTTGCCTGCCGCACTGGCGCTGGCGCCCGAGCACCTGCGCGATGCCGTGGAACTGATTGCCGTGGCCATCGCCGAGAACACCGTGACCCATGACGTGGCAGCGTTTTCCAAGGACGACAGTGTCAAGCAATCCATCCGTGGGTTGATGGCCGACCACTTGTTTGACGAGGGCCGCCACGCGCTTTTCTGGACGCGCCTGGTGCGTATTTATTGGCAGTCTGCAGACGCCGCGGACCGCGACTGTATCGCCCGGATCCTGCCGGTTTTTCTCCAGCATTACCTGACCCACGACCTGCAGAAAAACTTCGACCTGCACTTGATCGAGCACCTGGATGTCAGTGACGGCACGCGCTCTGCGCTGCGCACTGAAGTGCAGGCGATGGGCTTTCCCATTACCCACCAGCACCCGTTGATCGGCAATATCATGGGCTTCCTGAACCACAGCGGCCTGCTGCAAACGCCGAGTGTGGTTCTGGCGCTGGATGCCTTTCTTGCGGCGCCAGGAGGGCACCCATGAGGCACCTGAAGATTGGGCTGGCGGGCTTCAGCGCGGCGCTGAATGAACTGGGTGAGACATTGGCGCAATACGGTCATGGGGTGGTGCGAGCACAGGATGTCACCCACCTAGTAGACCTGCTGATTGATGACGGTAGCGAGGAGGTTCCGCCCGGCGTGACGTGCACAGCCTTGATGAGCCTGCGCGTGGGTATGGGAGCGTTGACCGACTGTGGATTGCCGGCCCTGCAGCTCAGGTGTTACGCCCACTCACGGCGACTCCTGACAACCCTGGAGGTTGCCGGAGAAGCCTGTGGCAATGGTCAACGGCTGCGTCAACACGCAGTAAGCCGCCTGGTGGAGTGGGTAGCCCAACAGGTGAGTGGGTTCTCCCGGGACCCGGGCTATTTCTCGCAGGCGGCCGTCGCCTCTGATGATCCGGAACACGGCCTGCAAGCGCTTGCATCCCTGGCGTACCTGCATCGTTTTAACCTGACGGCCGATTTGGTTCTGCAGCAGCAAGCCCAGGTACCCCTGATCGAACGATTGGAAAACAGTCTGCAAACCTTCGCCGACCGGCCAGCGTTGAACATTGCCGGCAGCGGGCTGACTTACCGGCAGTTGCATCGCCAGAGCCTGGCTATCCAGCACCGTCTACGACCTCTGCTTGGGTCCCACGACATACCGCCGGTAATCGGCGTTTGCCTGGGCAAATCCCTGGAGCTGTACGCCAGCATTCTCGCGGTACTCGCCTGCGGTGCGGTGTACCTGCCCCTGGAGCCGGGCCACCCGCTGCAACGCCAGCAAGCGATGCTGGAAAACGCCGGCGTCTCGGTGCTGCTGGATGATGGCAAGCATCCACTGCGGGACGGGTTTTGTGCATTGGATGTGAGTGCCGTCGACACTCCCGACACCTCGCTGCCAATGCGCCAGCGCCCCGCCATGGACGACCCTTGCATGGTGCTCCACACCTCGGGCACTACCGGCCACCCCAAGGGCGTGCTGCTCAGCCAGCACAACCTGGCCCATTTCAGCGCCTGGTTCGGGGGTCATGTGCAGCTGAGCGAACACAGCCGGGTCTTGCAGTTTTCGCCCTTGAGTTTTGACTCGTCCCTGATCGATATCTTCCCGAGCCTGATCGCGGGCGCCGAGCTGATCGTGCCCAGTGAGGACCAGCGACGCGACCCGCAGCAACTGGTGGAGTTGATCCGACAACAGCGCGTCACCCACGCCTTCCTGCCGCCGGCGCTGCTGAGCATCCTGCCGCTGGATCAACCCCTGGGCCTGGCGCACCTGATGACCGGAGGCGACGTGTGCGAGCCCTATGTCAACGAGCAGTTGGCAGGCCAGTGTTGCCTGCACAATTTCTACGGGCCCACCGAAGCCACCGTGCTGGTGACCAGCCACACGTTGCAGCCGGGCGACAGCAATCGCAACCTCGGCACGCCCATCGCCAACAGCCAGGTACTGATCCTCGACGAGCACCTGCAACCGGTGGATGAGCAGGTGTTGGGCGAACTGTACATCGCCGGTCCCGGCGTCAGCCTGGGTTACCTCAACCAGCCGCGTCAGACCGCCGAGCATTTCGTCCCCCTGGAGTTGCCCGACGGCCAGACCTTGCGGGCCTACCGCACAGGCGACCTGGCGAAGTGGACCGCTGCCGGCATCGAGTTGGTCGGGCGCCGGGATCAGCAGGTGAAGATCCGTGGGTTCCGGGTCGAACCGCAAGAGATCGAACATTGCCTGCGCAGCAGTCAGCTGTTTCGCCAAGTGGCGGTGGTGATTGACCGTGAGCGGCGAATCCTGGCTTTTGTTGCTCAGCCCGAAACACAAGACGCCCTGCCTGCACTGACGCAGCATGCCCGGCAAACACTGCCGGACTATTTGCGGCCAACCCTGTGCACGGAACTTGCGAGCATGCCGTGCACCCCCAACGGAAAGGTCGACCGCCAGGCATTGCTGGCGTTACCGACTCCAACGCTGCCGGCCATCATTCACGGCGAACCGCACACGCCCATGCAAGTGCAGTTGCTCAACCTGTGGAGCGAGTTGCTGGGCATGCCGGTCACGCAGCTGTCGGCCGACGAGAGCTTCTTCAATCTTGGCGGCCATTCCATCCTGCTGTCGACGATGCTGCTGCGTATCCGCGAGCAGTTCGGGCGCAGCCTCTCCCTCAGCCGGTTTTTTGAAACCCCCACGGTTCGTACCCTCGCTACGCTGATGGGGGACGACGCACCACCCGAAGCACCGACCGGCCAGGCTACCCGGGATGCGCTGCGTGAGCTGCATGTGCAGACATTGCCGGCTGAACAGGCGGGCGAACGTCGCCGGGTGATCGTGACCGGGGCCAACAGTTTTCTCGGGGTGCATATCGTCGAGGCACTGTTGGCCGAGGGTGCACTTGAAGTGGCCTGCCTGGTGCGCGAACGGCCCGGACATTCGGCGACCGCGAGGTTTGCCGAGGCCCTGCGAGAGTACCGTCTGGAACACCTGGACCTGAGCCGGGTGCAGGTGTATGCCGCCGACATCAGCCAGCCGCGTCTTGGCTTGTCGAGTGAGGTGTATGACTACCTCGCCGGGGAGTTCGGCGTGTTGGTGCACAACGCCGCCCACGTCAATCATGTGATGGATTACGCCACCCTGGCCAAGGACAACGTCGAACCGGTGCTGGAATGCCTGCGCCTGTGTGAAACCCGATGCAAGAAGGTCTTCAATTTTATCTCGACGCTGTCGGCCGCCAGCACTATCGACGCACATGGCCAGGTACTCGAAAACCCCGCCGCGGCCACCCCGCCGCTCTACATCCAGAATGGCTACAACCTGTCCAAATGGGTTGCCGAACGCTTGCTGGGACGCGCCGCAGCGCAAGGTGCCTGGGTCAATATCCATCGCCCGGGGAACATCAGCTTCAACAGCCGCAGCGGAGTCTGCGAGCCACAGAAGAATCGCCTGATGTTGATGCTCAAAGGTTCACTCCAACTGGGCCTGGTGCCGCACCTTGAGTTGAATTTCGACCTGATGCCGGTGGACTTTCTCGCCCGGTTTATTGCGTTCCACAGCAGCCGCTGCCGTGCTGGAGGGACGGTGTTCAACCTGCATAACCCGCAGCCCCTGAGCTGGGAAACCTACGTCGACGCCTTTCGCCAGGCAGGCCACGCATTCGAGCTGGTGAGCGTGGCTCACTGGCAACGTCACCTGCACACAGTGGACAGCCGCAATGCGCTGTTCGGCGTACTGGGCTTCTACCTCAATGGGGTGGGCGAGGACATCGGCGATACCTCGATGATCCGCCATGACAACGCACGACGCGGCGTCGAGCAGATGGGCGGACGCTACCCCGAAAAAAATCCGGCGCTGTTACGCAAGGGCTGCGAGTACCTACGCAGCACCGGTTTCCTGTGACCAGGCTCTCAATTGAAGGAAGACCTTATGAAACCCGATACGTTGATTCGCAACCCTTGCGCCAAACCTGTGGTGTCCTCAGTTGTGGTTGCCTGTGATGCCGCCGGTGCGTGGGCGGTGGTCGGTGACTTTGGCGGATTTGATCGATTCATCCCCGCCTTGTCCCACATCGAAATCACTGGTGCGGGCGCGGGATCGCTGCGCAAGAAGTTCTTCCACGATGGAAATCTGGTAGTGGAGCAACTCAACAGCCGCGACGAGCAGGCCATGCGCATGACCTGGACCACGATCTACAACACCTTGGGCGTAGCACGGTTGTGGGCCGCCATGGATGTCGAACCGTTGGGAGCAGGATCCTCACGGGTGACCTGGACGATCATCGCCGAGCCGGTTGAACCTGGCGCGGAGGGATTTGAGCCGTTTGTGCAGGCATTCGCCGATGGTGCGCTGGCGAATGTGCGAGCGATGTTTGGCTAAAGGAGACAGGAGCGAGCAGGCTCGCTCCTGTGTGTTCATCGATCAGATTTTGAAACTGTCGACCAACTGCTTCAGGCGGTTGGCCTGTTGAGACAAGGCGTCGCAATCCTTCAAGGTTTCGTTGAGGTTGGCCACGCCCTGCTGGTTCAGCAGGTTGATCTGGTTGATGTCGACGTTGAGGGTTTCCACCACGGCGGTCTGTTCCTCGGTGGCGGCCGCTACCGACTGGTTCATCCCGTCGATCTCGACGATCCGCTGCGTCACGCTGACCAGGCGTTCACCGGCCTGGTTGGCGACCTCGACGCTTTCTTCACTCGAGGTCTGGCTGGCGTTCATCGTGGTCACGGCCTCACGCGAGCCAATCTGCAGCGAGGTGATCATTTTGTGGATCTCTTCTGCCGACTCCTGGGTGCGGTGCGCCAGGTTGCGTACTTCATCCGCCACCACGGCAAACCCACGCCCGGCCTCACCGGCACGTGCCGCTTCAATCGCGGCGTTGAGGGCCAACAGGTTGGTTTGCTGGGAGATGCCTTTGATCACGTCCAGGATGTGGCCGATGTTGTCGGTGCTGGCGTTCAGGGTTTCAATCTGCGTGCAGGACAGGCTGATTTTTTGCGAAAGCTCCGACATCGCCAGGATGGTTTTCTCAACCACCTTGCGCCCATCATCGGCCTGCTCACTGGCACCGCTGGCGTGTTGCGAAGCATCAGCAGCGTTGCGCGCGATTTCCTGCGTGGCGGCCCCCAGTTCGTTGATCGCTGCGGCCACGCTGTTGGTGCGCGCGCTTTGTTCGTCGGAACCGATGATCGACGCATTGGACGAGGCCATTACTCGCTGGGACAGGTCGTGCACCTGGCGCGTCGCCGAGGAAACTTCGGAAATCGACGCGTGAATACGCTCGACGAATTGGTTGAAGGCACTGCCCAAGTCACCGAACTCGTCCTTGCTTTCCACTGTCAGGCGGCGGGTCAGGTCACCCTCGCCCTGGGCGATGTCCTGCATGGCGCGGCCCATGGTGGTCAGCGGGCGCATCAAGACCTGGATCAGGACGCTCAGGAACACGGCAATGGCGGCAACCGCAATGAACATGGCGATCAATGCCGAGGTACGGAACTTACCCAGCGGTGCGTAGGCTTTGTCTTTGTCGATCGACAGGCCGATGTACCAGTCGGCATTCGGCAACCCGCTGATCGGGGTGAAGGACAAAATCCGTTCCTGGCCATTCAAGACCACTTCCTGGCTGAGCTTCTCGATGCGCACGTTGGTGCCGGGATAGATGTCCTTGAGGTTCTTCATCACCTGGTCCTGGTCCGGGCTGACGATCACCTGACCATCACCGCTGACCAGGAATGCATGGCCGATGCCGCCGAAATCCACCGAGTTGATGATCTTCACCAGGGTTTGCAGGCTCAGGTCACCGCCGACCACGCCAAGCAGTTCGCCATTCTTTTTCACCGGCATCGCGATGGTCACGATCAGCCCGCCTACCGCAGCCATGTAGGGCGGTGTAAGCATGGTCTTGTCGGCTGCGACAGCTTGCTTGTACCAGGGACGCTGACGCGGATCGTAGCCATCGGGCATTTTGGCGTCGGGACGCTGGGTGAACACGCCGTTGGTGGAACCGACGTAGGTGAACTGGAAGTTGGAGGTAAATGCCGACTGGTCGACCAACCCCGGAAGATCGGCAGAGCTGCCTTGATGGGCCACGTTTTGCGCGAGGCTTTCCAGTACCAGCACCCGCCCGCTGAGCCAATTCTGCACGCTGCTGGCGGTGAGTTCACCGGATTGCTGAATGGACGACTCCAGGTTTTGCCGGATGGTATTGCGCTGCAAGTAGTCGTTGTAGAACGTGAATAACGCGAAGGCCAGAACCACTACGCCTGACGCGGCCAACAGAATTTTATGACTGAACTTGAGATTCATTTCATTGACTTCTTTTTGCCAAAAGGGGGTGAGCGTGCCGGATGCAACATTCCATGTAACGGTATAGGCAGACTCTGCGACTGCTCTATTTCGGTGCACGCATGGCTCGTCAGGCTTTCGGCCAAGGCAGGATAAATCTTAGGAATTTGTGAGAAGCATCTGCTTTTAATGTCAGAAACCGACCAGTGGTAGCGCTCTAACGTCAGGAGTTGCAAAATTTTTCAGGCTTGTCGACAATGCGACTAATTATCATTTGTGACGCTTTGCCAGGCCGTGTGAATGCCCTCATCCGAGTACGCAGTACAGACGCTTTACAGCAACCATCATGGCTGGCTGAACACTTGGCTGCGCAGCCGACTGGGTAACGCAGCGGATGCGGCGGACCTGGCCCAGGACACGTTCGTGCGGCTGCTGCAAAAAACCGAACGTTTCGAACTCAAGGCCCCTCGCGCTTTCCTGCGCACTATCGCGCGGGGCCTGGTGATCGATCATTGGCGTCGCGAAGAAATCGAGCGCGCCTACCTGGAGTCCATCGCGCATTTGCCCGAAGCCTTGGCGCCGAGTGCTGAAGAACGTGCGTTGATTCTGGAATTGCTGGAGTCCATCGCCCGGCTTCTGGACGGACTCAAGCCCAAGGTACGCAAGGCGTTTCTACTGGCTCAATGCGACGGCCTGACTTACAAGCAGATTGCGCAGCAGATGGGTGTATCACTGCGTTCGGTGGAACGCTATGTCGCCGAGGCGCTTTATCACTGTTATGTGCTGCGGTATGAGGCATGACCTCGATGGATAACACCGCGCGCGCAGGAATCGACCCGCAGGTGGTCAAGCAGGCCATCAGTTGGATGCTGCGCCTGCGTAACAATCGCGCCAATGTCCGCCTGAAGGCGCAGTGCGAGCACTGGCGCGAGGCTCATCATGAACACGAGTTGGCCTGGCAACGCGTGCAGGCACTGCAGCATGAATTAAGCAGCCAGTTGGCGGCGATTCCCGGGGCCCATGTGGCGCTGGAGAACAGTGCCCAGCGCCTTGGGCGCCGGCAGGCATTGAAGGTATTGTCCGGCGTGCTGTTGATGGGTTCGGCGGCCTGGGTCAGCCGAGACCTCACCGGCTGGCAGCGTTGGACCTCTGACCTGGCTACCACCACTGGCGAACGCCGTAGCGTGCAACTACCGGATGGCACGCGCCTGCAGCTCAATACCGATAGCGCAGTGGACCTCGACTTCAACCCGCAACAACGCTTGATCACATTGGTGCGCGGGGAAATCCTGGTGACCTGCGGCGCCGCGGCGACCGCCCCCCTGCTGGTTCGCACCCGCCATGGTTTGTTCGAAGGAATAGACGGGCGATTTGTGGTGCGCCAGGACAGCGATTGCACACGTCTGAGCGTCGCGTCAGGCAACGTGGCGATTCATTCACCGCATACCGCCGACGGGCTTTTCACTCAAGTGCATGCAGGAGAAAGCTATCTGGTGCGTCAGAATGCGGCCGCTCTGGCGCCGCCTTCGGATATGGATACAGGGGCCTGGGCCGACGGATTGATCGTCACCCGCAACATGCGTCTTGCCGACTTCCTGGCGGAGGTGGGGCGCTATCGCCATGGTTATCTGGGCTGCTCGAGCGATATCGCAGATTTGCGCTTGTCTGGTGTTTTTCGCCTGGAGGACACCGAGAAACTATTGGCGATCCTTCCGCAGACGCTGCCTGTGCGCCTGCGCTATCGCACGCGCTGGTGGGTGAGCCTGGAGCGTCAGGCCTGATTATTTTTGGCGTGCCTGATTTATTTTTGGCGGCTTTTTTCCGTGAGTCCGGCTTAGACAGTAAGCAATTCAATCTGCCTTCAGCGACCTCTACGGATCTCGATAATGACTGTGCGTTTTTTCAGCAACTCTCCCTCTTCCTACCCTTTGCTCGGCAAAGCCGTACGCGCAGCATTGCTGTCGACCACGATGGGCATCGGCTTGCTGCCAGTGGCCGGTGTCGCGGCTGATAGCGGGGTCGAACGTATCAGCCAGCGCTATGACATCCCGGCAGGCGCGCTGAGCGATGTGCTCAATCAGTTTGCCCGTCAGGCAGGCATCACCCTTTCCAGCACGCCTGCGCAGACTCAGGGCCGACAGTCTCCCGGGCTGCACGGGGAGTACTCGGCCGAACAGGGCCTGAGCCAATTGCTCAACGGCTCAGGCTTGCAGGCGCAGGCCCAGGACGACGTGAGTTTCGTGTTGCAGGTCCAGCCCGAGAGCGAGGCGCTGACCTTGCCGACCACCGACATCAAAGGCTTCGCCCTGGGTAATGCCCTGGGCAGCATGGAAGGCTACAACGCGACCCACAGCCAGATCGCCACCAAGACCAGTACCGCGCTGCTGGAAACGTCTCAGACGGTTTCAGTGGTGACCCGCGAGCAGATGGACGACCAAGGCTCGCAAACCGTTGCCCAGGCCATGCGTTACACCCCTGGCGTGCTGACCAACCCTTATGGCGCCACTCACCGCTATGACTATGTGGCGATGCGTGGTTTCAACGACGGTTCGGTGGATAACATCTACCTGGACGGTTTGAAATCCATGGGTGACAGCGGAACCTACAGCACCATGCAGGTGGACCCGTATTTCCTCGAGCGCGTAGATATCCTCAAAGGACCGTCATCGGTGCTCTACGGGCGCAGCTCGCCGGGTGGGCTGGTGGCGTTGACCAGCAAGAAGCCATTGTTTGAGCCATACCATCAGGTCCAGGCCACGATAGGTTCCCAAGGGCAGCGAGGCATGGGTTTCGACTTCAGCGGCCCGGTGGATGACGACAAGCGCATTGCTTACCGACTGACCGGGCTTGCAGACAAGTCCGACACGCAATTCGACCATGCCAAGGAAAAACGCTACGCGCTGGCACCCACCTTGAGCATCGACTTTACCGATGACACGTCCCTCACACTCCAGGCTTACCTGCAGCATGACCCCGACGGTGGCTACCACGGAGGCATGCCGGCAGATGGCGCGCTGCATCAGCGCAACGGCCAGCGGATCTCCAATCACTTCTTCGAAGGCGAACCGGGCATTGATGGGTACAAGCGTGATCAACAGTCGTTCGGCTATCAGTTCGAGCATCGCTTCAATGATGTTTTCACGACGCGGCAGAACTTTCGGTATCTGGACTCCAAGGTCCAGCTGGACCAGGTGTATGCCTATGGCTGGACCACGCCCACCAGTAATGAGCTGAATCGCTACTACTCAGGCGGTGACGAAAAGCTGCATGCGTTCATCATCGACAACATGCTGCAGGCTGAATTTTTTACCGGCGCGACCAAGCATACGGTGTTGATGGGGGCGGACTATCAGCGGCGCAAAACCGTCGTGGACTGGAGCAGCGGCTCTCTTGCGCCAATCAATGCGTTCAACCCGGTGTATGGCAATTCCGAGATCAGCTATTACAGCCCAACCAGTTATCTGCGCCGGCTCGAGCAGACCGGCGTTTACCTGCAAGACCTGATTGAGATGGACAAGTGGCGGTTCTCCCTCGGGCTGCGTCAGGACTGGGTTGAGACCTCCGATGAAAATCGCATTGCCGAAGCGGGACGACCGCTGGGCACAGAGATCAGTGATAAACGTACCAAACTGACCGGCCGGGCCGGAGCGCTCTACTTGTTTGATAACGGTCTCGCGCCCTACGTCAGCTATTCCGAATCCTTCAACCCGAACTCCTATTCGGACAGTGCCGGCAATCCCCTTGCACCTACCGACGGCACCCAGTGGGAAGTCGGCTTGAAGTATCAGCCGCCGGGTACCGACAATTTGTTCACGGCCTCGCTGTTCCGCATCGACCAGGAAAACCTGGCGACCAAACTGCCGCAGGAAAACTTCTATCGCGCGGTCGGCGCTGTGCGCTCCCAGGGCCTGGAGCTGGAGGCGCATATGCAGTTGACCGACCATCTCAAATTGTTGGGCAGCTATACCTTCACCGATATCGAGTATTCGAAGTCGATGGTCAGCACGCTGAGTACTGCGGACAACGTGATCGAGAACAAGGGGAACTCGCCGACGCAGGCGCCGCGTCATATGGCGTCGGTATGGGCAGACTACAAGTTCGATAGCGGCGCACTGGATGGCCTGCGACTCGGTGGTGGTGTTCGTTATGTCGGCTACAGCTGGGCAGATGCGGAGAACACCATGAAGGTGCCCGCCTACACGCTGTTTGATGCCTCGATGGGTTATGACCTTGGCAAGGTTGGACTGAAGGGTGTGGATGTACGCCTGAATGCCAACAACCTGACGAACGAGTCGTACGTGGCGTCGTGTGCCAGTTTGAACTTCTGCTACCTGGGTGAAGAGCGCAACGTCAGTGCGACGGTGAGCTACCAGTTCTAATCCCTCTCGATTCATACAAAGCCAGTTCCTGATTCCAGGCGCTGGCTTTGTCGTCTTTGCAGGAAATTTTTATGCGCGCATTGCTGGTTTTACTTCATCGCTACATCGGGTTGGCAACGGCGTTGTTTCTGATGATGGCGGGACTCACGGGCAGCCTTCTGGCGTTTAACCATGAGTTGGATGAATGGCTCAATCCCGGCTTTTATGGAGCAACGGCCAAAGGTTCGGCATTGCCGCCAGGTGAACTGGTGGACACGTTGCAGGGGCAGCATCCCAAACTGCAAGTCTGGTACATGGAGTATCCACAAGAGGCCGGTCATACCGCGATGCTGGCGGCAGTTGCGAGAAACGATCCGGCGACGGGCAAACCCTTTGAGGAGCCCAACCAGGTCTTTTACCTGGATCCGGTCAGCGGCGAAGAAATGGGCCGGCGCGTTTGGGGGGCTTGCTGCTTTCAGCGCGAGAACTTCATTCCGTTCATTCTGGAATTTCACTACAACCTGACACTGCCGGGCAATTGGGGTTTGTGGCTGATGGGACTGGTGGCGATCGCATGGGTGTTCGATTGTTTTATCGCGCTGTGGCTGACCCTGCCGAGAGGTAAACCGTTCTGGAAGAAGTGGTCCACGGCGTGGAAGATCAAGGGCGGCCACGCTTACCGGCTGAACTTCGACCTGCATCGTGCAGGCGGGTTATGGCTTTGGCTGTTGTTGCTGCCGATTGCAGTCAGCAGCGTCGCGATGAATTTGCCGAGCCAGGTGTTCAAGCCTGCTGTCTCGCTGTTCTCACCGGTTGAGCCTAGCGTCTATGAGGCCCGTGGCGGGTTACCCGCCGAGCAATTGGGCGTGACACAACTGAGTTATCAACAGGCCTATGAGCGGGCGCTGGAGGAAGGCAAGCGGCTGGGACTGACGGCGGCGATTGGAGAGCTTTACTACAGCTTTGAGTACAACTTTTATGGAGCGGGTTTTGGACAACATGACACCGAGGCCCATGGGAAATCCTGGTTGTTTTTCCACGGGACGGATGGGCGTTTACTGGGGCAGGAAATAGCAGGGCAAGGTACGTTGGGAGAGCGCTTTTATCGGCTGCAACTGCCGATCCATGGGGGCAGGATCATCGGGGTGACGGGTCAGGTGCTGATTGCGCTGCTGGGAGCTGTGATCGCGATGTTGTCTGCTACCGGGATCTATATATGGTGGCGCAAGTTAATGGCCAGGCGAAGCAGTAAGGCACGCAAAGGGTGAGCCGGTCCTAGTTGTTTGCCCAGCCCTTAAACGACAAAACCCCTGTCTGCGCTAGCAGACAGGGGTTTCGGAATTCAATCTTGACGATGACCTACTCTCACATGGGGAAACCCCACACTACCATCGGCGATGCATCGTTTCACTGCTGAGTTCGGGATGGGATCAGGTGGT
>NZ_JBIUVK010000024.1:0-89536 GCF_044742865.1 Pseudomonas sp. NPDC087814
ACCACCTGATCCCATCCCGAACTCAGCAGTGAAACGATGCATCGCCGATGGTAGTGTGGGGTTTCCCCATGTGAGAGTAGGTCATCGTCAAGATTAAATTCCAGAACCCCTGATTGCTTATGCAGTCAGGGGTTTTGTTTTGCGCGGTCGGAAAGTATGGCGAGCGTCTCCAAGTGTTCCTCACTTGCAGCCTACGATTGTCTTCAATGCTAAAGTCCATCCCTCGATTTTGCTTTTCCCAAGGAAGCCGTTATGCCGGATGCGACGTCCCTCAGTGCTGGATTCATGGTGGTTCACGGCAACCGCCTGGATGAGCTGCGCAGCCTGGTTGTCAGCTGGATGCGCCGTTACCCGCTGGCTCCCCTGGAAAACGAAATCGCCCTGGTACAAAGCAACGGCATTGCCCAGTGGCTGAAACTGGCGCTGGCTGAAGACCCTGAAGACGACGACATGGGCGGTTGCGGCATCGCTGCCGCTATTGATGTGCAGCTTCCCGGTAGCTTCATGTGGCAGCTCTATCGCATGGTCCTGGGCAAAGACGAAATCCCGCCCAAGTCCCTGCTGGATAAAGCCCCACTGACCTGGCGTCTCATGCGCCTGTTGCCGGAGCTGATCGATCAGCCCCATTTCGAACCCCTGCAACGCTTCCTGACCCACGATACGGATCTGCGCAAACGCTACCAACTCGCGGAACGCCTCGCCGACCTGTTCGACCAATACCAGGTCTACCGTGCCGACTGGCTGGAAGATTGGGCTGCCGGTCGCCATCAACTGCGCAATGGCCGTGGCGAATCCAAACCTTTGAGCCCGGCCAACTGCTGGCAAGCCGAACTATGGCGCGCCCTGCTGTTGGACGTAGGAGAGGAGGGCATGGCTCAAAGTCGCGCCGGAGTTCACCAACGCTTTATCGAGCGCATCAATAGCCTGGAGCAGGCACCGATAGGCCTGCCCTCCCGCGTGATCGTCTTCGGCATTTCCTCCTTGCCAGCCCAAGCGCTGGAAGCCCTTGCCGGCCTCGCCCGTTTCAGCCAGGTGCTGCTGTGTGTGCACAACCCTTGTCGCCATCACTGGTCCGACATCGTCGCCGACAAAGACCTGCTCCGAAACGAATACAAGCGCCAGGCACGCAAGGCCGGAATGCCGGTCACCATCGACCCGCAAACCCTGCATCAGCACGCCCACCCGCTGCTCGCTGCCTGGGGTAAGCAAGGTCGCGACTACATCAACCTGTTGGACAGCTACGACGACCCCAACAGTTACCGCTCGGCATTCCGTGACGGTCGTATCGACCTGTTCAGCGAGAGCGAGCCCACCACCTTGCTCAACCAACTCCAGGACGACATCCTCGAACTGCGCCCCCTCAACGAAACCCGTGAACTCTGGCCAAGCGTCGACCTGGCGCGCGACACTTCCATTCGCTTCCACATCGCCCACAGTGCCCAACGCGAAGTTGAAGTTCTTCACGACCAGTTACTGCAGCGCTTCAGCGCCAACCCCACGCTGCGCCCACGGGACATCATCGTCATGGTCCCCGACGTCGACAGCTACGCGCCGCATATTCGCGCCGTATTCGGCCAGCTTGAAAGAAGCGACCTACGCTTCATTCCGTTCACGCTTACGGACCAGGGCCAGCGCGGCCGCGATCCGTTACTGATCGCCGTCGAGCACCTGCTCAAGCTCCCGGACAGCCGCTTTCCGGTCAGCGAAATCCTCGACCTGCTCGACGTCCCGGCACTGCGGGAACGCTTCGCCATCAAGGAACGCGACCTGCCGACCCTGCACCGCTGGATCGAAGGCGCCGGTATCCGTTGGGGCCTCAACGCCGAACAACGCGCCGGCCTCGGCTTGCCCCAGGAGCTGGAGCAAAACAGCTGGCGGTTCGGCCTACGTCGCATGCTCCTGGGCTACGCCGTTGGTACGGGCTCTGCCTGCGATGGCATCGAGCCGTACGATGAAATCGGCGGCCTCGATGCGGCCTTGATCGGCCCGCTAGTCGCACTGCTCGATGCGCTGCACGATGCCCACCAGGCACTTTCGCAACCTGCCGCGCCGACAGAGTGGGGCGAGCGCCTGCAAAACCTGATGCAGTTGTTCTTCCTCCCGAGCAACGAGCACGACGACTACCTGTTGGGTCAACTCGAGCAACTGAGAGAAACCTGGCTGGAGACCTGCGAGTCCGTCGGACTGCATGACGAATTACCCCTGACCGTAGTCCGCGAGGCCTGGCTGGCAGGCCTCGACCAAGGCCGGCTGTCCCAGCGCTTCCTCGCGGGAGCTGTCAATTTTTGTACCTTGATGCCCATGCGCGCGATCCCATTCAAGCTGGTTTGCCTACTTGGCATGAACGATGGCGACTACCCACGCGCACAACCGCCGCTGGACTTTGACCTGATGGGCAGCGACTACCGCCCAGGCGATCGGTCACGTCGCGAAGACGACCGCTACCTGTTGCTCGAAGCCCTGCTCTCCGCCCGCGACCAGCTCTATATCAGTTGGGTCGGCCGCAGTATCCGCGACAACAGTGATCGCCCGGCATCGGTCCTGATCGGGCAGTTGCGCGACCACATCGCCAGCGGCTGGCACACCACCAGTGGCGAACCACTCCTGGAAGCCACCACCCAGGAACACCCGCTCCAGCCCTTCAGCGCCCGCTACTTCCATGAAGGTGACGAGCTGTCCAGCTACGCCCGCGAATGGCAGTTGCTCCACGCAATCCCGGACAGCCTGCCCGATACCGGCAGCCTCGCACCCTACACCCAGGAAGAACCGTTGAGCCTTGGCCAACTGCAAGACTTCCTGCGCAACCCGGTCAAACACTTTTTCAGCCAGCGCCTGAAAGTGTTTTTCGAAGCCGCCGAAGTCCCGCTGGAAGATGAAGAACCCTTCGTCCTCGATGCACTGCAGCGCTATAACCTGAGCGACAGTTTGCTCACGGCGGCACTCACCCGCCCCGATAACCTCGACGAAGCCCTCAACGCCCAGGCCCTGCGTCTGCAAGGCAGTGGCTTGTTGCCGATGGTTGGTTTCGGCGAATGCCTGCGCAAAGAACTGATCGAGCCTCTGCCCGACCTGTTGCAGCGTTACCAGCAACTCCTGGCACTCTGGCCCACTGCGCACACCAGCGCCGAACCGATCAGTTTTGAGCATCAAGGCATCCAACTGGAAGGTTGGATCAGTGGCCTGCATCAACGCAGCGATGGCGGCTTTCTAAGCGTCACCGCCATCCCCAACAGCATCGGCTCGATCAAGACCCGTAAGTGGCATCGCCTGATTCGCCCATGGGTCAACCATCTGGTGGCCTGTGCCTGCGGCCTTCCGTTAAGTACCGGCCTGGTCGCCAGCGACGACACACTGCTATTGGCCCCACTTGAGCAAGCCACAGCCCGGGAGCTCCTCGGCAACCTGCTGCTCGCCTGGAAAACCGGCATGAGCGAACCACTGCCGGTCGCCGTTAAAACCGCATTCGCCTGGCTCGGTCAAACCGATCCGGCCAAAGCGCAAGCCGCCGCCAGCAAAGCCTACGAAGGCGACGGCCAAACCAGCGACGGCGAGCGCCGTGAAAGCCCTGCGCTCATCCGACAGTTCCCCGACTACGCCGCCTTGATGGCCAGCGAAGAGTTCGAAGGCTGGTGCGAAACCCTCTATCGACCGTTGATCAACGCTCCCTGGCGATCACTCACCAGCGCGGAGGCCAGCGCATGAGCGGTACAAAACCCCTGGCCCTGGCCTTCCCGCTCAAGGGCAGCCAACTGATCGAAGCCAGTGCCGGCACAGGCAAGACATTTACCATCTCAGCGCTCTACCTGCGGCTGGTACTCGGCCACGGAGGGGACGAATCGGGCTTCGGCCGCGAGTTGCTGCCGCCGCAAATTCTCGTCGTGACCTTTACTGATGCCGCCACCAAAGAGCTGCGTGAACGCATCCGAATCCGCCTGGCAGAAGCCGCGCGTTTTTTCCGCGAAGAAATCGAAGAACCCGACGCGTTGATCGCGGAACTGCGCGACCAATACAGCCCCGAACAATGGCCCGGCTGTGCCAATCGCCTGGACATCGCCGCCCAGTGGATGGATGAAGCCGCCGTCTCGACCATTCACAGCTGGTGCCAGCGCATGCTGCGCGAGCACGCCTTCGACAGCGGGAGCCTGTTCACCCAGACCCTGGAGACCGACCACAGCGACCTGCTCGGCGAAGTGCTGCGCGACTACTGGAGGCTGTTCTGCTACCCGATGCACGACGATGCGCTGAACTGGGTGCGCAACAATTGGGGCGGCCCGGCGGCCCTGATGCCACGGGTACGCGCGCTGTTCGGCAGCGAGCGGCCCACGGATGAAACGCGTGACCCCGCCGAGCTGATCAACGAATGCCTGCAAGAGCGCCGCCAAGCACTCGTCGCGCTCAAGGCACCCTGGCAACAATGGGCAGAAGAATTGCGCAACATTTGCCTGCAGGCCGTCGCCGCCAAAACCGTCGATGGTCGCAAGATGCAAGCCCGTTACTTCGAACCCTGGTTCGAAAAAATCAGCGCCTGGGCAGCTGACGAGTCTCTCGAACAACTGGACATCGGCACCGGTTTCACCCGCCTGACCCCCGACGGCATGGCCGAAGCCTGGAAAGGCGAACCACCACGCCATCCGGGTATCGACGCCATGGCCAGTCTCAAGGCCAGCCTCGACGCCCTGCCAACGCCCGATGCTGCTGTGCTGCAACACGCCGCCGGCTGGGTGGGAAAACGCTTCGAAGAAGAAAAGCGCCGGCGCGCCGAAATGGGCTTCGACGACATGCTGATCCGCCTCAACGCCGCCCTGCAAGCCGACGGCGGCGAGCGTTTGGCCAGCGTGATCCGCGAGCAATTCCCGGTCGCCCTGATCGACGAGTTCCAGGACACCGACCCGGTGCAATACAGCATCTTCGACAGCATCTACCGCATCGAAGAAAACCACCTCGACAGCGGCCTGTTTCTGATCGGCGACCCAAAGCAGGCGATCTACGCCTTCCGTGGCGCCGACATCTACACCTACCTGCGCGCGCGCCAGTCCACCACCGGCCGCCATCACACCCTGGGCACCAACTTCCGTTCGAGCCACGCCATGGTCGAGGCGGTAAACCACGTATTCCAGCGCGCAGAAAAAGGCCGTGGAGCGTTCCTGTTCCGTGAGCCCGACGGGACGAATCCGGTGCCGTTCCAGTCGGTATTGTCCCAAGGCCGTAAGGAACAACTGCAGGTCAACGGTCAGACGTTGCCTGCGCTGAATCTCTGGCATCTACCCACCGACCAGCCGATCTCCGGCGTGCTCTACCGCCAACAGTTGGCCGCGTCCTGTGCCAGTCAAATCGTCGCGTTACTCAATGGCGGCCAGCAGGGAACTGCCGGATTCCTCGGCAAAGACGCTAGCTTCAAAGGCGTGCTGCCGTCAGACATCGCCATCCTCGTGCGCGACGGCAAGGAAGCCCAGGCCGTGCGCGGTGAACTGGCTGCCCGTGGCGTGCGCAGCGTTTACCTCTCCGATAAGGATTCTGTGTTCGCCGCCCAGGAAGCCCACGACCTGCTGGCCTGGCTCAAGGCCTGTGCCGAGCCGGACGTCGAGCGCCCACTGCGCGCCGCCCTGGCTTGCGTCACCTTGAACCTGTCGCTGCCCGAACTGGAGCGTTTGAACCAGGACGAACTGGCGTGGGAACAACGCGTAATGCAGTTCCGCGATTACCGTACGATCTGGCGCACCCAAGGCGTGCTGCCGATGCTGCGGCGCCTGTTGCACGACTTCAAATTGCCGCAAACCCTGATCACCCGCAGCGATGGCGAGCGGGTATTGACCAACCTGTTGCACCTCTCGGAATTGCTGCAACAGGCGGCCGCAGAGCTGGACGGTGAACAAGCGCTGATTCGCCATCTGGCCGAACATCTCGCGCTTTCCGGCCAGGCCGGTGAAGAGCAGATCCTGCGCCTGGAAAGTGATGAACAACTGGTCAAAGTGGTAACGATCCACAAATCCAAGGGGCTGGAATACGACCTGGTTTTCCTGCCGTTCATTTGCTCGGCAAAACCGGTGGATGGCAGCCGCCTGCCGTTGCATTACCACGACGCAAACGGCAAATCCCAGGTCAGCCTCAGGCCCACCGCCGAGTTGATCGCCCAAGCCGACGATGAACGGCTGGCCGAAGACTTGCGTCTGTTTTACGTGGCGCTGACCCGCGCCAAACACGCCTGCTGGCTGGGCATCGCCGACCTCAAGCGTGGCAATAACAACAGCTCGGTGCTGCACCTGTCGGCCCTGGGCTACTTGCTCGGCGGCGGCGCTTCACTTGGCGAGTCCGGCGGCCTGGCCCGCTGGTTGCTTGACCTGCAGGAAGGTTGCCCGGCACTGCATTACGCAGAAATGCCCGAGGCCGATGCGGTCGTATTCCACCCGCCGCGTAACCAAGCCACCTTGCTCGCGCCGCTGCTGCCCAAGCGCAAGGCGGCAGAAAACTGGTGGATCGCTTCCTACAGTGCGCTGCGTATCGGCGAGAGCATGAGTGCGGCGAGCCTCGAAGCGCCGGAAAGCCCACAAGCGCAGAAGCTGTTCGATGACGAACGCCTCGACCCGGATGCCCCACGCGAAGTGCCGGCTTCCGGTGGCGATATTCACCGTTTCCCACGCGGGCCGAATCCCGGCACCTTCCTCCATGGCCTGCTGGAATGGGCGGGCGGCGAAGGCTTCAATGTTACCCCGGAGGCCATCGAAGATGCGGTTGCCCGCCGCTGCAACCGACGTGGCTGGGAAGGCTGGATCGGCACACTCGGCGGTTGGCTCGGGCATCTGTTGCAAGCCCGGTTGCCGCTGGGCAACGGGCAGGTGGCCCTTAGCGAGTTGCGGCAGTACCAGATCGAAATGGAGTTCTGGTTTGCCAGCCACAAGGTCGACGTCCTCGCACTCGACAAACTGGTGTGCCAGCACACTCACAATGGCGTATCCCGCGTGGCCGCCGAACCGGTGCTGCTCAATGGCATGTTCAAGGGTTTTATCGACCTGACCTTTGAACACGAAGGCCGCTACTACGTGGCCGACTACAAATCCAATTGGCTTGGTCCCGATGATTCGGCCTACACGCAGCAGGCCATGGAACTGTCGATCCTCGACCATCGTTACGACCTGCAATACGTACTTTACCTGCTGGCCCTGCATCGCCAGCTGAAGGCGCGGCTGCCGGATTACGACTACGACCGTCACGTCGGCGGCGCGTTGTACCTGTTCCTGCGGGGCACCCATTCCGCGAGCCAGGGCGCGTATTTCACCCGACCACCCCGGGAATTGATCGAAAGCCTGGACCTGCTGTTCCAGGGCAAACCGCTGCCACCCAAGGCCGAGCCCGCCTGGGAACAAGGAGAGCTGCTATGAGCCTGTCGCCGTTACCGCTTGAGGAGCTGACGCCCCTCAGCCGCGCCGCCGACCTGGTGCAACTGCTCGATCTCTGGGTGCAGCGCGGCTGGTTGCGCGCGCTGGACAAGGCCTTTGTCGGCTTCCTCCACGAACTCGATCCGCAGGCTGATCCTTTAGTCCTGCTGGCCGCGGCCCTGACCAGCCACCAACTGGGCCATGGCCATGTATGCCTGGACCTGTTCGAAACCCTCAAGGCCCCGGATTTCGCTCTGTCGCTGCCACCCGAAGGCGATGTGCAAACCGGCGTCATGCTACTGCCATCACAGTTGCTCGACGGCCTGGACGGCGCCCATTGGTGCCATGCCCTGGCCGCCAGCCGTCTGGTGGCACTGGCCGTCGACGGCAGCGAGGAGGCGCAAAGCCGGCCACTGGTGCTGTCGGGCAAACGCCTGTACTTGCGCCGCTACTGGACCTACGAACGGCGTATCGACAGCGCTTTGCGCCTGCGACTCGCCACCCGGGAAAGCGTTGCCGCCGATCTGCCCGAACGCCTGAATCGCCTGTTCGACCAGGCCCCGCCAGACGGTGTTGTCGACTGGCAAAAACTCGCCTGCGCCTTGGCCACCCGCGGTGCATTCAGCATCGTCACCGGCGGGCCGGGTACCGGCAAGACCACCACGGTGGTGCGTTTGCTTGCGCTGTTGCAGGCCCCCGCCGTGGAAGCGGGCAGCGCGTTGCGCATCCGTCTGGCGGCGCCCACCGGCAAGGCGGCCGCACGCTTGACCGAGTCCATCAGCCAGCAAGTGCTGTCGCTGAAAGTGCCTGATGCGGTGAAGGACAAAATCCCGACCCAGGTCACCACCGTTCACCGTTTGCTCGGCAGCCGTCCCGGCACCCGACACTTCCGGCATCACATCGGCAATCCGTTGCCCCTGGATGTGCTGGTGGTAGACGAAGCCTCGATGATCGACCTGGAAATGATGGCCAACCTGCTGGACGCCTTACCACCCCATGCTCGCCTGGTGCTGCTGGGTGACAAGGACCAGTTGGCCTCGGTTGAAGCCGGGGCGGTGCTGGGGGATTTGTGCCGCGACGCCGAAGCCGGTTTCTACAGCCCGCAAACCCGCCAGTGGCTGCAACAGGTCAGCGGCGAAGACCTCGGCGCCAGCGGCCTGCAGGAAGACCTCGACGGTAGCCACCCCTTGGCGCAACAAGTGGTGATGCTGCGTTACTCGCGGCGTTTCGGCGAAGGCAGCGGCATTGGCCAACTGGCCCGCTGGGTCAACCAGCAAAACCCTGAGCAGGCCCGCAAACTGCTGGCTGCCCGCAGCCATGCCGACCTGTTTTGCGTCAGCCTCAAGGGCGAGCACGACCATGCCCTGGAGCGCCTGGTGCTGGACGGCCATGGCGACGGTGCCCACGGTTATCGCCATTACCTGAAACTGCTGCAGACCGCGCGTCCGTCCCTGGACACGCCACGGGATGACGAGGCCTGGACGCTCTGGGCGCAAAAGCTGCTGAAAGCCTTCGACGCATTCCAGTTGCTCTGCGCCGTACGCAAGGGCCCATGGGGCGTGGAGGGCCTGAACCTGCGCATCACCGCCGCGCTGCTCAAGGCCCGGCTGATCGACAGCGACCAGCAATGGTACGAAGGACGCCCGGTGTTGATGACTCGCAACGATTACGGCCTGGGCCTGATGAACGGCGATATCGGTATCGCCCTCAAGCTGCCCGAAAGCGACGGCGGGCCGCAGGTTCTGCGCGTCGCGTTCCCGCGCAACGATGGCCAGGGCGGCGTACGGTTTGTGTTGCCCAGCCGGCTCAACGACGTCGAAACCGTCTACGCGATGACGGTGCATAAATCTCAGGGCTCTGAATTCACCCACACCGCACTGATTTTGCCGGACGCCTTGAACCCGGTGCTTACCAAAGAGCTGATCTACACCGGCATCACCCGCGCCAAGGACTGGTTCAGCCTGATCGAACCCCGGGGTGGCGTATTCGAAGAGGCGGTGAGCCGCAAGGTGAAACGCTTGAGTGGGCTGATGCTGGAACTGGGCACTTGATCGTCAAAGAAGCTGACCAATGAGTCATCTAAATTTTCTGATCCAAATGTGTGATTTTTCTTAATAAAATGTCGGAATCCTCCTGGGTGTCACCTCGGGGGTTTTCCGCCGTTGTGCTATCGTTGCGGCATCATCCCGGGAAGATCAAAGAGAATCGCTGCATGAACGTGGCTGTCTCGCCCACAGAGCGAAGTTTGAGCTGGAGACGAATGCTGCTGTTGGCGCTTCTGTGCGTGTTCACGCCCCTCGTTTTTGCCCAGCCGCCTGCCGGCATGGCCGATCAGCGGGCCAAGGCCGTCACCCAAGTGGTCCTGGGTATCCTCAGTTACGCCCGCTGGCCGGTAGAGCCCGCGCAATTGCGTTTGTGCATCGTCGGGCCAACCCAATACACCGATGACCTGGTCAAAGGCACCACCCAGGCTACCGGCCGTCCGGTAGTGGTGCAGCGTTTGCTGGCCGACCATCCAGACATCGCCAATGCCTGCGATGCCGTGTACATCGGCCAATTGACCAGCGACGAGCGCAGCCGCCTGTTCGCGGCATTGATCGGCCATCCGGTGCTCAGCATCAGCGAAGGCGGCGACCAATGCACCGTGGGCAGCCTGTTCTGCCTGCGGGTAGCCGACGAACAGGTGTCGTTCGAGGTCAACCTGGATTCCGTTGCCCGTAGCGGTGTGCGCATTCATCCGAGTGTGCTGCAGCTGTCCCGACGTCGAGCGCCGGGGTCATGAGTGTCGATAAGGCGCCAGTGCGTCCTACCTTGCGTTCAGTGATCGGGCGCGGGCACCTGAGCCTGGCGCTGATGGCCGTCAGCATGGCCAGTATTTCCCTGACCCTGCTCGGCGTGCTCGCGCTGCGGGTGTATGCCGACCACAACCTGCACCTGATCGCCCGCTCCATCAACTACACCGTGGAAGCGGCCGTGGTGTTCAACGACAGCGCGGCGGCCACCGAGGCGTTGGGCGTGATCGCCTCGGAGGAAGAAGTGGCCGAGGCGGAAGTCTTCAACGTCGACGGCAAGCAACTGGCCCACTGGGAGCGCCCTGAAACCGGGATGCTGTCGATGATTGAGCTGCAGTTGGCGCATGCCCTGCTCGAACAGCCCATCACCCAGCCGATCCTGCACCAGGGCCAGGTCATCGGCAGCGTGCACCTGACCGGCCACGGCGGCAGCCTGTTGCGCTTCCTGCTCAGCGGCCTGGCCGGGATTCTGGTGTGCACCGCCCTCAGCGCCTGGGTTGCACTGTACCTGGCGCGGCGTTTGTTACGCGGCATCACCGGGCCGTTGCACAGCCTGGCCTCGGTGGCCCACGCCGCCCGAAGCGAGCGGGCCTTTGACCGACGCGTACCGCCGGCGAAAATCGCCGAACTCGACAGCCTGGGCAATGACTTCAATGCCCTGCTCGACGAACTGGAGGCCTGGCAGACCCACCTGCAAAGCGAAAACGAAACCCTCGCCCACCAGGCCAGCCACGACAGCCTGACCGGGCTGCCCAACCGTGCGTTCTTCGAAGGTCGGCTGATCCGCGCCCTGCGCAGCGCCGCCAAGCTCAACGAGAAAGTAGCGGTCTTGTTCCTCGACAGCGACCGCTTTAAAGACATCAACGACAACTTCGGCCACGCCGCCGGCGATGCGGTATTGGTGGCAGTGGCTACGCGCATTCGTGCGCAACTGCGTGAAGACGACCTGGTGGCACGCCTGGGCGGCGATGAATTCGCCGTCCTGCTGTCGCCTCTGCACCGACTTGAGGACGCCCAGCGCATTGCCGAAAAAATCATCGCCAGCATGGACGCGCCCATTGCGCTGCCCGGCGACGCCCACGTATTGACCTCACTCAGTATCGGCATCGCCGTCTATCCCGATCATGGCGCCACTCCCGGTAACCTGCTCAACGCCGCCGATGCGGCGATGTACCAGGCCAAACGGCTTTCCCAGGGTGGCCAGCAAACGGCGGAATCGGAGTCCCCCGCCGCCGACGTTCAACACAGGAGTTGATCCCTTGTTCTCGACCGCACGCTTTTTATTCATCACCTTGCTCGTGGCTCTGCTCGCCCTGAGCGGCTGCCAGACCCCGCCGCCCAAAGGCCTCACACCGGCGCAAATCGCCGTGCTCAAACAGCAGGGTTTTGAACTGACTGACGAAGGCTGGGCCTTCGGTCTCTCGGGCAAGGTGCTGTTTGGCAGCGACGTCGAAAGTCTGAATGCCCCCAGCACCGAGATCGTCCAGCGCATCGGCAAGGCGCTGCTGGGCGTGGGCATTGAACGCGTGCGGGTCGACGGCCACACCGACGCCTCGGGCAAGGAAACCTACAACCAGCAACTGTCCCTGCGCCGAGCCAAAAGCGTCGCGCACGTGTTGGCAGGCGTTGGGATGAAAGAAGAAAACGTACAACTGCGCGGACTGGGCAGCAGCGAGCCGGTGGCGTCCAACGCGACAGCGGCGGGGCGCACCGAGAATCGCCGGGTGTCGATTGTGGTGATTGCGGACTAGTCTGGCTTTCGGGCAGTTCGAGTTGGAATGCAATCAATGTGGGAGCCGGGCTTGCCCGCGATGGCGGTGGATCAGTTGATGTATTGGGTGACTGACACACTGCTATCGCGGGCAAGCCCGGCTCCCACATTTTATTTAATCGGCAAACACCATCTCCCGCGTTTCCCCCATCAACAACGGCTGATTCTGCTCGGTCACCTCACGGATGTAATCCCACAGCAGGGTGATCCGTTTCAACTTCCTCAAGTCCTCGCGGCAGTACATCCAGAACTGCCGCGTAATGTTTATCTCCTTCGAAAGCACCGGCAGCAATCGCGGGTCCTGTGCCGCCAAAAAGCACGGCAGGATCGCCAGCGAGCGCCCTTGCTGCGCCGCCACATACTGCGCAATCACGCTGGTGCTGCGCAAACTGGCGCTGGCGCCGGGCACTACATTGGCCAGGTACAGCAGCTCTGAACTGAACGCTAAATCATCCACGTAGCTGATAAACGGATGCTCGGCCAGGTCCGCCGCCCGGCGGATGGGCGGGTGCTGGTCCAGGTATTCCTGCGTCGCGTACAGCTGCAGCTTGTAGTCGCACAGCTTGCAGCACACGTACGGCCCGTGTTCCGGCCGCTCCAGGGCGATGACGATATCCGCCTCGCGCTTGGACAGGCTGATGAAGTGGGGCAGGGGCAGGATGTCCACCGAGATCGCCGGGTAGGTGTCGACGAAGTGGCTCAGTTGCGGGGTGACGAAGAAGCTGCCGAACCCTTCGGTGCAGCCCATGCGCACGTGGCCGGACAGCGCCACGCCGGAGCCGGAAACCTGTTCGCAGGCCATGTGCAACGTGCTTTCGATGGACTCGGCGTAGCCCAGCAGGCGCTGGCCTTCGGTGGTCAATACGAAGCCGTTGGTCCGGGACTTTTCAAACAGGAGAGTGCCCAACGATCCTTCAAGGGAACTGATGCGCCGCGACACCGTGGTGTAGTCCACCGCCAGGCGCTTGGCAGCGACGCTGGCCTTGCGGGTACGCGCGACTTCGAGGAAAAACTTCAGGTCATCCCAGTTCAGGGAGCCCAGTGACGTGATGTTTTTTTGCATATTGGACCGGCTTTTATGTGCGTTCTTATTAGAAGTTTGCACATCTATACTCCAAAAACAGTCCGAACGCCTCATCCTCAAGGCGATTCAACGCCTTGGTTCTCTGCATACCTACAAGAATTGGAGACCACATGAACGCATCTGCCGATATTTCCGTAAAACAGGTCAAGCTGCTGATCAACGGCGAATGGGTCGAATCCAGGACCACCGAATGGCAAGACATCGTCAACCCCGCTACCCAGCAAGTGCTGGCCCGCGTACCGTTTTCCACCCCTGAAGAAGTCAACGCTGCCATCGACGCCGCCCATCGCGCCTTCCAGACCTGGAAGCTGACGCCGATCGGTGCGCGCATGCGCATCATGCTCAAGCTGCAAGCCTTGATCCGCGAGCACTCCAAGCGCATCGCCGTGGTCCTGAGTGCCGAGCAGGGCAAGACCATTGCCGACGCTGAAGGCGACATTTTCCGTGGCCTGGAAGTGGTCGAGCACGCGTGCTCCATCGGCACCCTGCAGATGGGCGAATTCGCTGAAAACGTCGCCGGCGGTGTGGATACCTACACCCTACGCCAGCCGATCGGCGTGTGCGCCGGCATCACCCCGTTCAACTTCCCGGCAATGATTCCGCTGTGGATGTTCCCGATGGCCATTGCCTGCGGTAACACGTTCGTACTCAAGCCATCGGAACAGGACCCGCTGTCGACCCTGCTGCTGGTTGAACTGGCGCTGGAAGCCGGGGTGCCAGCCGGCGTGCTGAACGTGGTTCACGGCGGCAAGGACGTGGTGGATGCGCTGTGCACCCACAAAGATATCAAGGCCGTGTCCTTCGTCGGTTCGACCGCCGTGGGGACTCACGTCTACGACCTCGCCGGTAAACACGGCAAGCGGGTGCAATCCATGATGGGCGCCAAGAACCACGCCGTGGTGCTGCCGGATGCCAATCGCGAACAAACCCTGAACGCCCTGGTCGGTGCCGGTTTCGGTGCGGCGGGTCAGCGTTGCATGGCAACTTCCGTGGTGGTGCTGGTAGGCGCGGCCAAGCAATGGCTGCCGGACCTCAAGGCCCTGGCGCAAAAGCTCAAGGTGAACGCCGGCAGCGAAGCCGGTACCGATGTGGGTCCGGTAATCTCCAAGCGCGCCAAGGCACGCATTCTCGACCTGATCGAAAGCGGCGTAAAAGAAGGTGCCAAGTTGGAGCTGGATGGCCGCGGCATCAAGGTGCCGGGCTTCGAGGACGGCAATTTCGTCGGCCCGACGTTGTTCTCCGGCGTGACCACCGACATGCAGATCTACACCCAGGAAATCTTCGGCCCGGTGCTGGTGGTGCTGGAAGTCGACACTCTCGACCAAGCCATCGCCCTGGTCAACGCCAACCCGTTCGGCAACGGCACCGGCCTGTTCACCCAGAGCGGCGCGGCAGCGCGTAAATTCCAGAGCGAAATCGATGTGGGCCAGGTCGGCATCAACATCCCGATCCCCGTGCCGGTTCCGTTCTTCAGCTTCACCGGTTCCCGTGGTTCGAAACTCGGCGACCTGGGCCCGTACGGCAAGCAAGTGGTGCAGTTCTACACCCAGACCAAAACCGTCACCAGCCGCTGGTTCGACGACGACAGCGTCAACGATGGCGTCAACACCACCATCAACCTGCGCTGATCGAGGAGACGACCATGAAGATTGCATTTATCGGCCTGGGCAACATGGGCGCGCCGATGGCGCGCAACCTGATCAAGGCTGGCCATGCGCTGAACCTGTTCGACCTGAACCAGACCGTGCTCAAGGAACTGGCGGAACTGGGCGGCACCATCAGCGCTTCACCGCGCGCGGCAGCCGAAGGCGCCGAGTTGGTGGTGACCATGCTCCCGGCTGCGGCCCATGTGCGCAGTGTGTGGCTCGGTGAAGACGGCGTGCTCGCCGGCATCGGCAAAGGCGTGCCGGCGGTGGATTGCAGCACCATCGACCCGCAGACCGCCCGCGATGTAGCGGCGGCGGCAGCGAAACAAGGCGTGGTGATGGCGGATGCTCCAGTGTCCGGCGGCACCGGCGGTGCCCAGGCCGGGACGTTGACCTTCATGGTCGGCGCCACCCCGGAACTGTTCGCCACCCTGCAACCGGTGCTGGCGCAGATGGGCCGCAACATCGTCCATTGCGGCGAAGTCGGCACCGGGCAAATCGCCAAGATCTGCAACAACCTGCTGCTGGGTATCACCATGGTCGGCGTCAGCGAAGCCATGGCCCTGGGCGATGCGCTGGGCATCGACACCCAAGTGTTGGCGGGAATCATCAACAGCTCCACCGGGCGCTGCTGGAGTTCGGACACCTACAACCCATGGCCCGGGATTATCGAGACGGCGCCGTCGTCCCGGGGTTATACCGGTGGGTTTGGTGCAGAACTGATGCTCAAGGATCTGGGACTGGCCACTGAAGCGGCCCGCCAGGCACACCAGCCGGTGATCCTCGGCGCAGTGGCGCAGCAGTTGTATCAATCGATGAGCCAACGTGGGGAAGGGGGCAAGGACTTCTCGGCGATCATCAACAGCTATCGAAAACCAAAGTAGGGCGATTGTCCTTCTTAACTGTGGGCCCCTGATTTTTACTGCGTAGACCTTCCAGCACCAGCTCACTACTGGTGCTTTTTTTTGGCCTGAATAAACCCCTTCGCGACGTTTGTGGGAGGGCGGTATTACTTATCGACTAATGCCTAGGGATAAGGTTTTTTTGCATTGTTATAGTTGTGAAATAAACTTTTACAAGTTTCAGGTGTGACGCTGAAATATCATGTTTTTGATCATGGGTTATTCATTCGGTGAGTGTCCATGGGGCGCTCGATTATCATGCCGTTATAATTGATTTCTCGGTTGTGTGTATTCGGTTTGTCGTGGCTTCCCTCATTAAACACCCATGTTTATTGCGTGTTTACATTTCTCTTTGATGTTGACTACTGCCTCGCTAGTATCGGTTTTGCGAGCGTTGTCATGGTTGCTGCGTCTCGATAACTTCCGCCGAAGCGTTGTACTTTCAAAGTTGTGCAGGTGTGTCAGAGATGGCTAGCGAATGGATGCGTACATCGGGTTTCCCAGGGCTATCGGCCTTATCGAACGAGGCCGCCCTGGAACTTGAAAAAGCCCGCATCCTGGCCCGTCACCTCTCCCGGTTGCTCGACCTCTGGGCTGCGATGCAGTCCAGCCCAAGGCCCGGGCAGGCTTATTCTGACGCCAAGGATGTGCCACCTCATTCGGTGTCAGCGTGTTGCAAGCGCACGCGTGTGGGTCTGCAATGTCGTGAAGAAACCGGCGTCGGTTGATCGCTGTAAATCCTGACCAGTCCTATATAAACGCAAAAAGAGTTTCGTGCTCGGCGGTAACTACCGTCGTGGGCATTCGCTCGCGCTGAAATACGTGTGTCCATATAAAAAACGGGTGAGAGATGAAAAACATAACTATTGTCGACAAGGCAACGGGGACGGCGACAGAGCATGCCTTTGGCAACGCCAGCCTCAAGGGAACCAGCATTGTAAAACTGCCGTTCGGACAAGAAAGCGTTCAATCGTTTCAACAGTCCGGCCAAAACCTGGTGGTCACTCTGAAGTCTGGAGAAACCATCACCATTCAGAACTTTTTTGTGGTGGGAGCCGACGGCTCCGCTAACCAACTGGTACTGGAAAATGCCGACGGAACATTGTTGCTCGGCAACTATTCCACGCCGTATTCGGGTTTCAACTTCACCGAAATCTCGACCCTGGACGACCTGGGTGTGGCAGCCATTGCCGCTGACAGTGCGGTGCCGGACTGGGTGCTGTGGGGCTTGGGCATCCTCGCCGTCGGCGGTACCGCCGCGGCATTGAGCGGTGGTGGCGGTGGTGGTGGCCATCATCATCAAACGCCAGTTCCTGCACCCGGTGCTGCGACCGGTTTATCGGTCAACAGCGCGGGCACGGTGGTCAGCGGTAAAGGTCAGCCTGGCACCACAGTCACGGTCAAGGATGCCGCCGGTAACGTACTGGGCACAGGCACTGTGGGTACCGACGGCAACTTCCAGGTCAACCTGGACAAGCCGCAAACCAATGGCGAAACCCTGCAAGTCGTCCTCAAGGATGCCGCGGGTCAGGAATCGCAACCTGCGTCTGTGGTAGCGGGTGATACAACCGCCCCCGCCGCACCGAACGGTTTGGCCGTCAGTGCAGACGGTACAACCGTCAGCGGTAAGGGCGATCCTAATTCGACCGTGATCATCAAGGATGCCAATGGCGAGGTCCTCGGCACCGGCACCGTGGATGCTGAAGGCAACTTCCAGGTCACCCTGGGAGCTGCGCAAACCAATGGCGAAACCCTGCAAGTCACCCTCAAGGATGCTGCCGGCAATGAATCGTCCGCCAGCCCCGTGGTGGCGGGCGACAGCACCGCCCCGGATGCGCCGACCAACCTGGTGATCAGTGCCGATGGCGCAACTGTCAGCGGTAAAGGTGAACCGAACGCTGCCGTGAGCATCAAGGATGCCAGCGGCAACGTGATCGGTACGGGCACCGTCGGCGCGGATGGCAATTTCCAGGTTTCGCTCGACACACCCGCGTCCGAAGGCGAAAGCCTGGCGATCACGCTCAAAGACGCTGCCGGCAATGAGTCGGCTCCGGGTGCGCTGGTTGTCGCCGATATTGAGACACCGCTTGCGCCCCGCAACCTGGCAATCAGTGACGAGGGTGACACGCTCAGCGGTGAAGGCGCCGCGGCCCACAAAGTCATCATCCTCAACGATGCTGGTGAAGTGGTCGGCAGCGGAACAGTGGCAGATGACGGAACATTCCTGGTGCAACTGAACTCGCTGCACATCAATGGCGAGCGGCTACGCGTGTTCCTGCGCAACTTCTCGGGCAAGGAATCCCTGCCAGGCATCGTCATCGCGGGGGACACCATCGCCCCGGATGCCCCAACAAACCTGGTGGTTGGCGAAGATGGCAGCACCGTCACCGGCAAGGGCGAACCGCGCGCGACCGTTACCGTGAAAGACGCCGATGGCAACGTGATCGGCACTGGCACGGTCGGCGACGACGGTAATTTTCAAGTCACCCTGGATCCGCTTCAGGTTAACGGCGAAACACTGGCTGTCACATTGACCGATGCAGCAGGCAACGAGTCTGTTCCGGCTTCTGTGATCGCTGTTGATATTGATGATACGGACGCTGATGCGGATGCGGATGCGGATGCCGACGCTGATGCTGATGCTGATGCGGATGCCGACGCTGATGCTGATGCGGACGCCGACGCCGACGCTGACGCGGATGCTGATGCCGACGCCGACGCCGACGCCGACGCCGACGCCGACGCCGACGCTGATGCCGATGCGGACGCTGATGCGGATGCCGACGCTGATGCTGATGCGGACGCCGATGCTGACGCGGATGCTGATGCTGATGCTGATGCTGATGCCGACGCCGATGCTGATGCTGATGCTGATGCTGATGCTGATGCTGATGCTGATGCTGATGCTGATGCCGACGCCGACGCCGACGCCGATGCGGACGCTGACGCTGACGCTGACGCTGATGCGGATGCGGATGCCGATGCTGACGCGGATGCCGATGCTGATGCTGATGCTGACGCGGATGCGGATGCCGACGCCGACGCTGATGCTGATGCGGATGCCGATGCCGATGCCGATGCCGATGCAGATGCTGACGCCGACGCCGACGCCGACGCGGATGCCGATGCCGATGCGGACGCTGATGCGGATGCGGATGCCGATGCCGATGCCGATGCTGATGCTGATGCTGATGCTGATGCGGACGCTGATGCGGATGCGGATGCCGATGCCGATGCCGATGCTGATGCTGATGCTGATGCGGACGCCGATGCTGATGCCGACGCTGATGCTGATGCTGATGCTGATGCTGATGCTGATGCTGATGCTGATGCTGATGCTGACGCTGATGCTGATGCTGATGCTGATGCTGATGCTGACGCTGACGCTGATGCTGATGCTGATGCCGATGCCGATGCCGATGCCGATGCCGACGCTGATGCTGATGCTGATGCTGATGCTGATGCTGATGCTGACGCGGATGCTGATGCGGACGCCGATGCTGATGCCGACGCTGACGCTGACGCTGACGCTGATGCTGATGCTGACGCTGATGCTGATGCTGACGCTGACGCTGACGCTGACGCTGATGCTGACGCTGATGCTGATGCTGACGCTGACGCTGACGCTGACGCTGATGCTGATGCTGATGCTGATGCCGATGCCGATGCCGATGCTGATGCGGACGCCGATGCTGATGCCGACGCTGACGCTGACGCTGATGCGGATGCTGACGCGGATGCCGATGCCGATGCGGACGCTGACGCTGATGCGGATGCGGATGCCGACGCGGATGCCGACGCTGACGCTGATGCTGATGCCGATGCGGATGCTGACGCGGATGCCGATGCCGATGCCGACGCGGACGCGGACGCGGACGCGGATGCTGATGCCGATGCCGATGCCGATGCCGATGCGGACGCTGACGCTGACGCTGATGCCGACGCCGACGCCGACGCCGACGCCGACGCTGATGCCGATGCTGATGCGGACGCCGATGCTGATGCCGATGCTGATGCCGATGCCGATGCCGATGCCGATGCCGACGCGGATGCGGATGCTGACGCCGATGCTGATGCCGATGCCGATGCCGATGCCGATGCTGACGCTGACGCTGACGCTGACGCTGACGCTGATGCGGATGCGGATGCGGATGCTGATGCGGACGCCGACGCCGACGCCGACCTCGAAGCCTTCGACGACCTCGCCACCGGCGAAGTAACCATCAAACCCGTAACATCCAACACCGGCCTGGCCGATATGCGCGTGTTCACCCTGTTGGGTGTCGGCGGCATCATTCTGGGCGATCACACCAAGCAGCAGGAGTTCTCGGTTGCCGAGGGTTCCAGCGGAACGCTGAACCTGCAGTTTGCCCAGGCCGACCTGGTCTCGCTGTTGGGCGGTGGCTTCACTGCGACGCTGGAAGTGAGCGACGGTGCCGGTGGATGGTTGCCGGTGCAGCAAGGCAGCAACGGTTCGGGCTTGCTCGACCTGTTGGGGCTGTTCGGACAAAGCTCCAGCGCCAAAATCGAAGGCCTGGAAGCCGGGCAGTATCGCTTTACCCTCAAGCTCGACCCCAACCTGGTCAGCGTTGGTGCAGGGG
Organism: Pseudomonas sp. NPDC087814; assembly: GCF_044742865.1. NCBI lineage: Bacteria > Pseudomonadati > Pseudomonadota > Gammaproteobacteria > Pseudomonadales > Pseudomonadaceae > Pseudomonas > Pseudomonas sp. NPDC087814. The sequence continues at coordinate 20,170 of NZ_JBIUVK010000024.1, forward strand.
CCACGGCCAAGTTGAGCGTCACCAATGACAGCCTCACCGACTTCACCGGGGAAGCAGGGCCGGATGTCACCGGCAACGTCATCACCGACCCGGGCATTGGCGGTAAACCGGATGAACCGGGAACCGGCGGGCCAGTGAAGGTGCAGGTCGAGGTCAACGGCGAATTCGTCGATGCCGACGCCACCACCGGCACGGTGCTGCAGGGCCAATATGGTCAGCTGACCATCTTCGCCAACGGCGAGTACAAGTACACCCCGAACGGCGATGTCGCCAGCATCGGCAAGGTGGATGCCTTCGAGTATCACCTGGTCAATGGTGCCGGTGCTTCGGCCTCGGCAACCTTGTATGTGCGTATCGACAGCCCGAGTGTCAACGTGGACTGGAGCGCTACCGATCCATCTGCGCCCGGCGTGATCAACACGGTTGCCAATGATGACCTGGGTTCGGCGCAGATCGACATCGTCAACCTGGTCACCCAGGCCGACCTGGCGACCCTGAGCTACAACCTGGCACTGCTCGGCAGCAGTACGGGTACGGGTGCCGAGATCAACGTTGCCACGGGCACGACCGCAGAGCTTGCGATCAACGTCACCGTCACCGGCATTGCGTTGTTGCCAGGCACGACCGTCAATCTGCAGAAGTTCATCGGTAACGAATGGGTCACGCAGCAGACCACTACCCAGGCGAACCACACGTTCCAAGGGTTGGATGCCGGGACCTATCGCGTGACCGGGACGACCGGTGCCGTGCTGTCGCTGAGTGCGCTGCACATTGCGCAGAAGCTCACTACCACCTCCCTCACGGAGTTCGTGACCGGTGCAATGAGCAATGCGACTGGCAACCTGCTGTCCGACAGCTTGTCCGGGCCGGATGTCCTCGGTTCGCCGCTGACGGTACTCAGTGTGCTGGTCAACGGGGTCTATGTGATTCCTGGGCAAACGGGGACGAAAATCAACGGTGACCACGGCACATTGACCGTGTTTGCCGATGGTAAGTACGTCTACACCCCGCATGCCGGGCTGACGCTGGACGAGATTGGCCAGGTGGATAAATTCACCTACAAGCTCACCACGCCAACCGGCCAGGAAGACACCGCCGACCTCTACGTGCGCATCGACTCGCCGGATCGCGACCTGGTCTGGGACGACGCCAACCCGGGTGCGCCAGCCACTGAAGGTGCCGGCATTGCCGCTGCCCACAGTGCGGTGGACCAGGCGGCGGATGACGGCGCCAACGTTGACGGCGATCACCACGATGCCGTGGTGGCCGACGACACCGACTTCACCCATGTCGATGCTGGCGCGGGTGCAGACGGGTTGTTGTGGGAAGGCGGCGATGCAGCCATCAACCTCACCGACCTGATTGGCACAGTCAACGGGGTGCACAGCATCGACCTGAACGATGTCAGCGCCGTCGACCTGACCCTGAGCCTCGAAGACCTGGTGTCCATCACCGGGCCTGAGTCGGATCGCTTGATGATCCAGGGCGACGATCAGGACAGCGTGCACCTGACAGGTGACTGGAGCGCCGGTGCGACCCAGGTAGAGAACGGTCTTGAGTACGTGATCTACACCAGTCCGGAAGATGAAACCCATCAGCTCTGGGTACAGAGCGGCATCAGCGTGGTGTAACGCCACCCCTGCCGGCCGGGCCGCGAGGCCCGGTTTTCCCTACCAACGGTAATGCAGCGATGGGCCCTGACGTCAGTCACGGTCCGTTGTTGTACTCATCAGGTTTGACAACAGTCAGGTGACTAGCAGTGAGGCAAAAGAGTTTGGCCAAGCAGCTGTCTGCCGTAATTCTGGCAGTCGCAATGATCGCGCCCGAGCGTGCGCCGGTCATGGCAGCGTCGTATATCGACGATGAAGAACGCGTCAACATCATCAGCCCGAGCAACCTGGGCACACATTTACCCGGCGGGCCAACGGGCGTCAGCGCACCGGTGGCACCCGAGCACGTCATACCGAGCAACCTTGACCTGACACGCGCCATTCAACTGGCGGTGGAATGGCACCCGGCAATTTCCGAGGCGATCGGCCAGCTGTACCAACAAAACGAGAACGTGAACATCGCCCGTTCCGGTTATTACCCGCAAGTCAGCGGCGGCTTCAACTCCGGCTACGACAGCGGCCTCAGGGGCAACGGCCAGAGCCGTGCGTTTTCGTTGTCGGCGTCGCAGATGCTCTACGACTTCGGCAAGGTCTCAAGTTCTGTCGACAGTGCGCTGGCGCGGGTCAGTGCCAGCCAGGCGTCGGTGTTGCTGTCGATCGATCAGGTGGCGCGCGATACCTCGTTCGCCGTGATCGAACTGCAGCGCTCGCAGTTGCTGGTGCAACTGGCTCGCGAGCAAATCGACGGCATTTCGGCGATTGCAGAGCTGGCCAAAAAGCGCAGCGACATGGGCGCCAGCACCCGTTCGGACCTGATCCAGGCCCGCTCGCGGGTCGAGGCCTCGGTGGCGACGCAATTGCAATTCACCGCGCAATTCAATCGCTGGCGCAGCACGTTGAGCAGCCTGCTTGGGTCGCAGGCGCCAGTGAGCGTGGCGCATGGTTTTCCGGCAAGCCTGGAGCAATCCTGCGTGGGCGTGGTACCCGATGCGGCAGTCACGCCGACCCTGCTGATCGCCCAGGCGCAGCGTGTCGATGCGCTGGCGCTGATTGCACAAGCCCGTGCCGAGGCGTTGCCGACCGTGTCGCTGGACCCGTCCATCACGCACTACCTGGACAACAACGACGACAGCAACGTCCCCGGCGGCCGCGACCGTACCCGTTATGGCGTATTTCTCAACGTGAAAATGCCGCTGTACCAGGGCGGCGCAATCACCGCCCGCAAATCCGCCGCGCAACAGGCCCTGCGTTCCGCCGATGCCGCCAACGACGCCGCGCGCCTTGCGGTTCGCCAGGGGTTGCTGGAGGCGCGGGATCAAATCTCAAGCCTCAGCCAGCGACTATCCACCCTGGATTTTCGTGAGCGCAGCATCTCCGAAACCCGCGACCTGTATCGCCAGCAGTACCTCGAACTGGGCACACGGCCGTTGCTCGACCTGCTGAATGCCGAGCAGGAAATTCACCAGGCACGCATGGACCGGGAAAACACCGCCGCTGACCTGCGCCGCCTGAAAATCGATTGCCTCTACAACACGGGCGCACTGCGCACGGCGTTCCACCTGGACAACAGCACCCTGCAAGGTGTGGAGATTCGGCCATGAATGATGCTGTGATGCTTGCGGACGAAACCAACGCAGTACAAACACCGCTGAACCCGGCGCCCGCAGTGGATTATGACGTGTGGCTGGAGGCCGTCCTGAGCGTGGCCCGGCATTACCGCCTGGAATGCTCGGCCCAAAGCGTGCGCATCGCCGCACAATGGACCGAAGGCGCTTCGGTGGAAGAGGTGGTACGGCAGATGGCCCGCCAGGCGGGGTTGAACTGCGTGATTGCCGACTTCAGCGAAACCACGCTGATGCAGCGCCAATTACCGGTGGTGCTGCAATTTGCCGACGGCCAGGTGGGTGTGCTCGAAACCCTCGGCGACGGCGACAACCTGGGCATCGCCTACAGCGGCGACGGCGGCCTGCAAAGCCGGCTCACCCGCCAGGACCTGTTGGAGCAAGCGCGCAAGAGCGTGATTCTGCGACCCATGGCGGCAGTGCGTGACCGGCGTGTCGACGACTACATCAAGCCTTACGAGAAGGCGTGGTTCAAAAACATCGTGCTGCGCGACCTGCGGCCCTATGGCTATGTGATGCTCGCGTCGCTGGTCACCAGCGTGCTGGGGTTGGCCGGGGTACTGTTTTCGATGCAGGTGTACGACCGGGTGATCCCGGCCGAATCCATGCCCACCCTGTATGTGCTGTTTGGCGGGGTGATGCTGGCGCTGGTGTTTGATTTCATCATGCGCATCACCCGTGTGCGCATCACCGACATGCTCGGCAAACGCGCGGATCTGCGCGTTTCCGACCTGGTGTTCGGGCATGCCATTCGCTTGCGTAACAGCGCCCGGCCGAAGTCCACCGGCTCGTTCATTTCGCAGCTCAAGGAACTGGAACAACTGCGTGAGCTGATCACCTCCAGCACCGCCACGGCGCTGGCGGATCTGCCGTTCTTCCTGCTGTTTCTGGTGATCTACTGGTTGATCGCCGGCCCGCTGGTGGCGGTGCCAATGGTGGCTGTGCTGTTCCTGATAGTGCCCGGGCTGTTTGCGCAGAAAAAACTCGCGGCACTGGCGAATGAGTCGATGCGTGAAAGCTCGTTGCGCAGCGCCATGCTGGTGGAGACCATACAAGGCCTGGACGACATCAAGGCGTTGCAGGCCGAACAGCGCTTCCAGCAACAATGGAATCACTACAACGCCACCTGCGGCGACGCCAGCCTGCGCCTGCGCATGCTCACCAACAAACTGGTGGCCTGGAGCAACAATGTGCAGGGCTCGGTGTTTGCCGTGGTGGTGGTGTTCGGTGCGCCCATGGTCATGGCCAGCGACATGACCACCGGTAGCCTTGTCGCGGCGTCGATCCTGGCGTCGCGGATGATGGCGCCGATGTCCCAGATCACCCAGGTGCTGACGCGCTGGCAGCAGGCCAAGGTTGCGCTGCAAGGCCTGAACCGGATCATGGAATTGCCGGTGGACCATCCCGAGGGCAGCAAGCGCGTGCACCTGCCGGTGATCAAAGGCCAATACGCGCTGAGCCAGGCCACGTTCCAGTATTCCGACGATGCCCCCGTGCCGGCGCTGCGTGTGGCCGACCTGAAGATCCAGCCGGGCGAGCGCATCGCGATTCTGGGGCGTAACGGCGCGGGTAAATCCACGCTGTTGCAGGCATTGGCCGGGATGCTCGACCTCAAGGCTGGCACCATCAGCCTGGATAGCGTTGCCCTCAGCCACATCGACCCCGCCGACGTGCGCCGCGACGTGGGGCTGATGACACAAAACTCGCGGCTGTTCCACGGCACGCTGCGCGACAACCTGATCATGGGGGCGCCGCATGCCAGCGATCAGGAAATCCTCCAGGCCCTGGCGCTGACCGGTGCGGGCGACTTCATCGGCAAGTTCGCCGACGGCCTGGACCACATGATCCTGGAAGGTGGCCTGGGCCTGTCGGGCGGGCAGCGTCAGTCGCTGCTGCTGTCGCGGCTGATGATTCGCCAGCCGCATATCGTGTTGCTCGACGAGCCCACCGCGTCCCTGGATGAAGCGACCGAGCGCCAGTTGATCCACAACCTCGACCGCTGGGCAGCCCACCGCACGCTGATTATCGCCACGCACCGCATGAGTGTATTGAGCCTGGTGAATCGGGTGATCGTTGTCGACAACGGCCAGATCATCGTCGATGACAGCAAAGCCAACGCGATTGCGCGCCTGTCCAAACCGAAGGGGAAAACCCAGTGAAAAACCCTGCGCCGAAAACCATACCCCTGCTCGCCACCGAAGACGAAGGCGCCCGGCATACCCACGACGGCGTGGATGAACGCACCGTGGTGCGCGCCACGCGCGTGGTGGGTTGGGTGTTTGTCATGCTGATTGCGTTTGGTGCCTGGGCCTACTTTTTTGAAGTGGACGAAGTCTCGACGGGCAGCGGCAAAGTCATCCCGACCTCGCGTGAGCAAATCATCCAGTCGCTGGAAGGCGGCATCGTCACGGAATTGAATGTGGGGGAGGGCGATATCGTCAAAAATGGCCAGACGTTGGCCAGGCTTGACCCGACCAAGACCGAATCCAACTTTGATGAAAGTGCCGCCAAGTACCGGGCGTCGCTGGCCAGCGTCGCGCGTTTGCAGGCCGAGGTAGACGGTAAACCGTTACTGTTCCCCCCGGAGCTTGAGCGTTACCCCGCACTGGTGCGCGCCGAAACCGACCTGTTCAACACTCGGCGCAAGGGCCTCGAAGAATCGTTGGCCGGCGTGCGATCGTCGCTCGGGCTGGTGCGTAGCGAGCTGGAAATCACCGAAAACCTGGCCAAGGTCGGCGCCGCCAGCAACGTTGAGGTGTTGCGCCTCAAGCGCCAAAAGGCCGAGCTGGAGTTGAAACTGACCCAGGCCCGCTCCGAGTATATGGTGCGGGCCGGTGAGGACCTGGCGAAGGTCAATGCCGACGTCGAGACGCTGTCGTCAGTCATGCGCGGGCGCTCCGACTCGGTGACCCGCCTGACCCTGCGCTCGCCGGTGCGCGGTATTGTCAAGGGGATCGAGGTCACCACCATCGGCGGGGTTATCCCGCCCAACGGGCGCCTGATGCAGATTGTGCCCCTGGATGAGCAGTTGTTGATCGAGGCGCGTATCTCCCCGCGAGACATCGCCTTTATCCATCCCGACCAGGTGGCCAAGGTCAAGATCACCGCCTACGACTACGCCATTTATGGCGGCATGGACGGCAAGGTCGTGACCATTTCTCCGGACACTATCCAGGACGAGGTCAAGCCAGAAGTTTTTTACTACCGAGTGTTCATCCGCACCGACGCTGACACCTTGAAAAACAAGGCCGGCAAGTCGTTTTCGATTGTGCCTGGGATGATTGCCTCGGTGGATATCAAGACCGGCCAGAAAACCGTGCTCGACTATTTGATCAAGCCCATGAACCGTGCGCGGGAGGCCTTGCGCGAGCGTTAGGCGAGGTGGCTGTGGCCAGGTTTGCGTTGTGGTGGATGCTGTTGTGGGCCGGCGTGCCGGGCGCGTGGGCCCTGAGTGAGGGGTCGACACCGTTGCTTTGGAACACCCCGGCCGACCAGTCGACCTGCAACCAGGTCGACTCTGCACTCTGGGTCGAGTTGGCCGGGGGCGATGAGTGCATTCGCTATTTTTCCGGGGCGGTGCTGAGCCGTGCGCCCGTGGTGATCGTGATGTTTCATGGCGACCGCAACGTGGAAATGCACCGCTCGCCCGAGTCGATCCGTGGCAATACCCTGGCCGCCAAGGCCAGGCAGGCCAAGGCCCTGAGCCGGCGTGCGGGCGTACCGGTGGTGATTGTGGCGCGACCTGGCACCTACGGTTCCAGCGGCAACCATGGGCAGCGGCGCCAGGCGCGGGAATTCATTGTGCTGGACGCTGCGCTCAACGAGCTGCGCAAGCGTTACGGCATCGGGCAGTTTGTGTTGCTGGGGCACAGCGGCGGCGCCACGGTGGCCGCGGCGTTGTTGACCTTGGGGCGTACCGATGTGAAGTGTGCAGTGATGACTTCCGGAGCGTTTGCCCTGGTGCAGCGCGCGCAGATGTTGCGTCAAAGCAAAGGCCTGCCTTCGCGTCCGGGACGCGACACCAATGGTTTATTGCACCCCTACGATCCCCTGGAGCACATGGCCGGCATTGCCGTTGCGCCTGCGCGGCAGTTGTTCGTGATTGGCAGCGTGGATGACCAGGTAACCCCATTTGTGTTGCAGGAGCGTTTTTACCGGGCGTTGATTCGCGCCGGGCATCAGGCGCAGTTGGTCAAGGCGCAGGGTGTGCCTGCGATGTTTCACCAACTGCGCAATGACATTGGCCTGAAGACAGCAGCGGGCTGCGCGGGCTAACCCGCCGGCACCGCCTGTTCGGTCGTGTTCAGCCAATCACAGATCTGCGACAACCCGGTACCACCGGAGCTTTTCACCAGTACCCAATCCCCCGCCTGGAACCACTGGCCGGGGTGGCGCGCCAACGCCTGGCCTAATGCCGTGGCATCCTCGAACCACTGCACTGATAGCTCACTGCGCAGCACCCGGTACACCTCATGCATCAGCGGTCCGCACAGCACCAAATGCCGGGGCGCCGCCGCGCGCAGCGAGTCAGCCAGTTCCAGGTGGTAGCGCTGGGCGTCGGGGCCCAGTTCCAGCATGTCACCCAACACTACTACCCGGTGCCGCGAGGCCACGGGCAGGTCGGCCATCGAGCGCAAGGCCGCAGCCATCGAGCCGGGGTTGGCGTTGTACGCATCGTTTATCAGCTGGAAATGCCCGTCGGTGCATTTGATCGAGCGGATATTGCCGCGACCTTCCACCGGTTGGAAGCCGGTCAGCACTTCCAGTGCCTGGTCGGCGTCAAGCCCCGCGGCGAACAGCGACGCCAGCACCCCCAGCGCGTTGAGCACCATGTGTCGGCCGCGAGCACTCAGGCTGAAATCCAGCCGTTGCGTGTCACGTTGCGCGGTGACGTAGACCCGGTCGGCCTCGCTGCACACGTCGAGCAGGCGCACATCGGCATCAGCGTGTTCGCCATAGCTGGTCACGTGCAAGCGCGCGACTTCGGCGGCCTGGGCGAACACCTCGTAGTGCGGCATATCGCGGCACAGCACCGCGTGCCCACCCGGTGCCATCGAGCGGAAGATCGCGCTCTTTTTACGCGCCAGGTTTTCCAGGGTGCCATGGTATTCCAGGTGCGCCGGAGCCAGCCCGGTCACGATAGCAATGTGTGGGCGCACCAGCTCCGAGTTAATCGGCATGCGGCCCACGGCCATTTCCAATACCCAGAATTTGGCCAGCCGGGGCATGCTCGCCAGGTTCCAGGCGATCCCATGGGGCAGGTTGGCGTTGGCCTCGGTGTGGCCCACTTCGCCCCAGTGTTTCAGGGCGTGGCCGAGCATGGCGACCACGGTGGTTTTACCGAAGCTGCCGGTGACGCCGAACACCTGGCCAGTGAATCGCTGCCTGGCGTATCGACCCATTTGCAGCATGGCCTCGCTGGTATCGGCGACCTGTAACACCGGCAGGCCGCTGTCCAGGTAGGGCGTCGGGTCTACACACAAGAACGCCGAGGGGCGTCGCTCAGGAATGGCCTGGGCCCAGCGCAGCGCCGACTGCACTTCGTTCGGTCCCACCTTGCTGGGGTGCCGATTGAGCATGCGCTGGGGTTTGAAAAACTGCATGGACGGCGTCAAACCCGACGTGTACCAACCGGGCGGCGGCTGTTTGGCCCAGGTGCCGTGTGTCACCCGAGCCAGGGTGTTGGCGTCCCAGACCCAGCCGAGGGGCGCTGCGTCCTGGGCCAGGCTCACTTGCGGCGCGCCGTCGAGCAGGTAGCGGTGGTAGGCAATCAGCCCCGAGAGGTAATGCTCCACGTCGTCGATGCGCACCCTGAACGCGTGGTGACGGATAAAAAACGAACCGGCAATGCGCGCAGGATTGGCGAAATACATCGCCGTTTCCGGCCAGAAATACCCGTTGAACAGATAGCGCGCACGATGATGCAGGGCGCGGTAAAACGCGTGCAGGTCGATCTCGGTGAGCAGGTGGCGCAATTGCGCTTGCTGGGCGATGCGTTCGAGCATCTGCTGCGCAGCCATCATCAATTCCAGTAGCGTCGGAAAGGTGGTGATGCGCTGTTGCACGAACCCCAGATAACCGGCGACGTTATTCAGGCCGAAGCGGAAATACTTTTCGTCAGGTCGGTAGCGGGTCAGTTCGTTCACGCAATAGCTGAGCCAGTGATCGTGCTCGCGCCAGTGCTGTTTTTCGATGAAGTAGTCGAAGGCTTTTTCCACCACGGTTAACCAGCGCTCATCGCCGGTGAGGCCGTAGAGGCGGATCAACCCGAACGCGGCCTCGCCGTCATAGTAGATGATCCGGAACGCCTCTTTGACGGTAAGGTCACGGCCATGCAAGACGTGCACGAAGGCGCCGGTGGTCGCGTCCTGCATCCAGGCCATGCCATTGGCCAGGGCTTCCAGCACGGGTAGGTAGTGGCGGGTGCCGGTGACTTCGCTGTATTTGACCAGCGCCAACAAACACACGGCATTGCCGCCCAGTTTGATCTCGTCACCGGTGTCCAGCAGATACGCCGCCACACTGCCGTCGGGCAGCACGTAGGACTTGATCAGTTCCTGGGTAAGGTAGGCCAGCGAGCGGTCGATGGCGGATTTAAGCGCCTCATCGCCGGTCAGTGCCCAGGCCTCGATCATCGAATAGGTGGTACTGGCGTGGCGCAGGGTGTTGTAGTTTTTTATCGCCCGGTCAAAGCACGGGAAGTAGCCGTAGACGAACTGGCCGCTGCCCTGCACCTGAGTGCTCAGGTAGCTTGCGGCGCTGATGATGCTCGCCTTTACCATGCCGGGCTCCAGCGCTGCGAGGGTGCGCCAGCCGGTTTCTGTCGGGCCAGGGTTCAGCGGGTGGGGCACGCCGTCTTCGGCACAAAAAACGCCCTTGGTGTCGAACAGGAACACGGGGGTCTCGGGTTCAAGTGTGGCGATCAGGTCGGCTGTATTGAGCCCGGTAAAACGGCGCCTGGCGTACACCGAAAAATTGCCGGCATTGAAGCTCGCGTGATTGATAGCGTTGCCGCCATACAGGATCGCGTTGGCGTTCAGTTCCTGTTCGGTGATCGCGATGTGCAGCGCCGCATCGAAGGCGATGCCGCGCCGGAAGTAATTACGCTTGTGGCGCTTGAAGCGCGCATTGAGTTCGGCCCAGGTGATGGCGGTTACGTTGATCGCGCATTCGACGCGTATCCATGAACGTTCGACGATGTTGCCTGACTGCGCACGGTCTCGTTCGTAGGCTCCCTGCAAGCGCTGCACACCGGTTTGCCAGGCGGCTTCGAAGTTATCTGCCGTGATATGAAAAACATGCGCGCGCTGGGTGCCGTCGCTCATGGAGAAAAACAAGGTACAGGGCTGCGCGGTGTCTGATGATACAGCAGGCCCATTCATTTCTTTGCTTAGATGAGCATAACAAGCAAGCCATTGCTGTTTCACAGGCATAGTTCATCACCAGTTTTTAACTTGGAGAGGGGGGCGCGCAGTGTTCATGATTAAACTGCGCGCCAGCTGATAAATAAGCAGAAAGTTATGCCGCACAGTTTTATAAAGGCAAATTAACCAGGCTTATATATCAAGAGCAGAGCGATGAATCCTCTTTCTCCGGCTCCAGCACGGAGGGCGGGACTTGGCTCTCGTATTGCTGGAGATGGTCACGAATCAGCTTGCGAATAACCTGAGAAATAGTAAGGTCAACTTCCTCGGACAGCGACTCCAGACGCTGCTTGGTCGGGAAGTCGATGAGAATGGTCAGACGTGTTGTTTTTTCAGGCATTTTCTTGATCCTTTTACAAAAGCGCGGTCTCGACTGCCGCGTGCAGTAAGTGCTGGAAGACGTGTGGAGTCCTTAGAACAAACCAATGGGGTAATCAACTGATTCATTGGAGTCTAATTCAAATCGCTGCGCGTTTTCCATCAATGTGCAGTGAAGGTTGCGATTATGTGAAGTTCTGCACCTTCTCCGTACCTCTTATTATCATCGGGTTATAATGCTATGAGATTCGAGTATAGACCGGTTGCAAGAAAGCTATCTTAAAGTGTAGGGGGTGTCAAAAGTCAATCTTATCTATAACTAAAGTAGTGGTTGTACTGTTTGGTGAGTTTGACTATGTATTTTGCGCATTACGTCATGAGATTTTTTCAAGAACTTGGTGCTCACAATATTCTGTCACAAAATACTAATTGATTGTTTTCGAATATCAAGGGTTGTTGTCACGAATAACAGCGATTGTTATTGGAAGAGGGGCAGGGAGGTGCTGCTTTTATCAGAAGGGCGCGACGGTCGTCGTTGAGGTAAAAGGGGCCAGGGCGACCCCTTTCCAGGAGGTGGGATCAGGCAAACACAAAATACTTACGCACCGTCTCGACCACTTCCCACGTCCCCTTCATCCCCGGCTCCACCACAAAGATATCCCCAGCCCGCAAATGGATCGGCTCCAGGCCGTCCGGGGTGATCACGCAGTAGCCTTCCTGGAAGTGACAGTATTCCCACTTCACATACTCCACCCGCCATTTGCCGGGGGTGCAGATCCAGGTGCCCATGATCTTGCTGCCGTCCTCGCTGGTGTAGGCGTTGAGGTTGACGGTGTGCGGGTCGCCTTCGAGTTTTTCCCATTTGCAGGCGTCCAGCACCGGCAGTGGATGGGTGTCGCGCAGTACGGTGATTGGCTTGGACATGATGATTCCGAGGCAGTGGAAGGTAAGTCCGAACCCTATCGCCTTGGGCGGCCCGCCAGTGGTCTGGACTCGACATCGGGATGCCCAGAAGCGCAGTCATTTGCACAGCCGTGAGTCACCGCCAACCTCTGTGGGAGCCGGGCTTGCCCGCGATGGCGGAGTGTCAGGCGATGGAAGGGCACGCTGTGCCGACCTCATCGCGGGCAAGCCCGGCTCCCACAGGGGATATTTGTTGTTTGAAGGATTGAGTCAGTACGAAATATCTGTGCGCCAATCAGCCATTTCCTCGCAGTAAGTGCGAAAGATTTCCCGCTTTGCGCTGGAATTCGCAAGAATATTTACAGCCGGCCCTCGTATCATTCACCCCAGTAACGACCGAGAGCCTTGAAATGAATCCAATAAAAACGTGGTGGGACATCAGCCCGCCCTTGAGCACCGCGACCCCGACCTGGCCGGGTGATACGCCGTTTCAGGAAGAGCGGGTCTGGCAGTTCGGCCCCGAGTGCCCGGTGAATGTCGGACGCATCACCCTGTCGCCCCACACCGGCGCCCATGTGGACGCGCCGTTGCACTACAGCGCGGACGGCGCGCCGATTGGCGAAGTGTCTCTGGATGTGTACATGGGCCCGTGCCGGGTGCTGCATTGCCTGGGCAGCGGCGCGCTGGTGCAGCCGCATCAGTTGGAAGGCCGCCTGGAAAACCTGCCGGAGCGTGTACTGTTGCGCACTTATCAACAGGCGCCGCTGGATGCCTGGGATTCGAATTTCACCGCCGTCGCCCCGCAAACGGTCGAGTTGCTGTTCAGCCTCGGTGTGCGCCTGATCGGTATCGACACACCGTCCCTGGACCCGCAGCAGTCCAAGACCATGGACTCCCACAACGCCGTCGCTCGGCATGGCATGGCAATTCTCGAAGGCATCGTCCTCGACGACGTGCCGGAGGGCGATTACGAGTTGATCGCGCTGCCGCTGCGTTTTGCCAACCTCGATGCCAGCCCGGTACGAGCCATTCTCCGCCCGCTCAAGGAGCCCACGCGATGAGCCAGTGTCCTTTCTCCCCTGACTACCAGCCGCCGGAAGAATGGCATAACGCCGAGCTGAATTTTTCCGAGTCCATGAGCTACGGCGACTACCTGGACCTGGGCAAAGTGCTCAGCGCCCAGCACCCGCTGTCGCCGGACCACAACGAGATGCTTTTCATCATCCAGCACCAGACCTCGGAGCTGTGGATGAAGTTGATGCTCCACGAACTCAAGGCCGCCCGCGAACACGTGCGCCTGGGTGAGCTGCCGCCGGCGTTCAAGATGCTGGCGCGGGTGTCGCGGATCTTTGACCAGTTGGTGCACGCCTGGGCGGTACTGGCGACCATGACGCCGTCGGAGTACAAGTCGATCCGCCCGTACCTGGGGCAGTCGTCGGGTTTCCAGTCGTTCCAGTACCGGGAAATCGAATTCATCCTCGGCAACAAAAGCGCGGCGCTGTTGCGGCCTCATGCCCACCGGCCGGAGTTGTTGAAGGAGCTGCAGGTGGCGATTGCCACGCCGTCGCTGTATGACGAGGCGATCAACCTGATGACCAAGGCCGGGCTGGCGATCGACCCCAAGCGCGCCGAACGCGACCCGACGGCGCCAACGGTTCACGATGATTCCGTGGAGGCGGCGTGGCGCGAGGTTTATCGCGATCCGAGCCGGTATTGGGACCTGTACCAATTGGCCGAAAAGTTTATCGACCTGGAAGATTCCTTCCGCCAGTGGCGCTTCCGCCATGTCACCACCGTGGAGCGGATCATCGGCTTCCAGCCTGGTACGGGCGGCACCGAAGGCGTGGGCTACCTGCGCAAGATGCTCGACACCGTATTGTTCCCCGAGCTGTGGCGAGTGCGTTCCACGCTGTAATCAAGGCCCAACAAAAAGCCCCGGTACTCATCAGTACCGGGGCTTTTCATTTGGAATACGATCAAAATGTGGGAGCGGGCTTGCTCGCGAAAGCGGTGTGTCAGTCAATACATCAGGTGACTGACACGACGCCTTCGCGAGCAAGCCCGCTCCCACACAAGCCCGCTCCCACATGGGTTATTGCGCTGTTACTACCTTCGCGTTATTCAACCGCAACCGGTACGCCACATAGATGATCCCGACCCAGACCGGAATCGCATACACCGACGCCCGCACACCCGGAATCGCCAGCATCACGCAGATGATCATCAGCATGAACGCCAGGCACAGGTAGTTGCTGAACGGGAACCAGAAGGTCTTGAACGACGGCACCACGCCTTGCTCGCCCATGGCCTTGCGGAACTTGATGTGGGTCAGGCTGATCAGCGCCCAGTTGATCATCAACGAGGCAACCACCAGCGCAAACAACAGCTCCAGTGCGTCATGCGGCGCGACGTAGTTGATCACCACACACAGCAGCGTCACCAGGGCGGAGATGCCCAGGGCACGCAGCGGCACGCCTTGCTTGTTCAACTTCATCAGCGCTTTCGGCGCGTCGCCTTGCTCGGCCAGGCCGAACAGCATGCGGCTGTTGCAGTACACGCCGCTGTTGTACACCGACAGTGCCGCGGTCAGGACCACGAAGTTGAGGATGTGGGCGGCGGTGTCGTTACCGATCAAGGAAAAGATCTGCACGAACGGACTGCCGCTGTAGGCATCGCCCGACGCGCCGAGGGTTTGCAGCAGTTGATCCCATGGGTACAACGACAGCAGCACGGTAAGGGCGCCGACGTAGAAAATCAGGATCCGGTACACCACCTGGTTGATCGCCTTCGGGATCACCTTGCGGGGTTCGCTGGCTTCGGCGGCGGTAATACCCACCAACTCCAGGCCGCCGAACGAGAACATGATGAACGCCATGGACATCAACAGCCCCATGCCGCCATTCGGGAAGAACCCGCCGTGGCTCCACAGGTTGCTCACCGAGGCCTGCGGGCCACCGGTGCCGCTGAACAGCAGGTAGCAGCCGAGCACGATCATGCCGACAATCGCCACCACCTTGATGATCGCGAACCAGAACTCGGTCTCACCGAAGAACTTCACGTTGAGGGTGTTGATCAGGTTGACCAGCACAAAGAACACCACCGCACTGACCCAGGTCGGAATTTCCGGCCACCAGAACTGGATGTACTTGCCCACCGCTGTCAGCTCGGCCATGCCCACCAGTACGTAGAGTACCCAGTAGTTCCAGCCGGCGAGGAAGCCTGCGTAACCGCCCCAGTACTTGTGGGCGAAGTGGCTGAAGGACCCGGCCACCGGTTCCTCGACGATCATTTCGCCCAGCTGGCGCATGATCAGGAACGCGATGAACCCGGCTACCGCATAGCCCAGGATCATCGACGGCCCCGCCGACTTGAGCACGCCCGCCGAGCCTAGGAACAGCCCGGTCCCGATCGCCCCTCCCAAGGCAATCAGCTGAATATGCCGGTTCTTCAGGCCACGCTTGAGGCCCACCGGGTTAACCATGTCATCCGCCATTAACATTCCCTTCTACTTGTTTTTTTCAGGGTTGATCGCACACCGAACCAGCCCCTCAAACCGCTGAGGGGTCAGATATTACTCTCGGTAAACTTTTCGTAATACAGCTGAACGCCATCAAGTGCCTGATCCAGCAGCCATTGTTTGATGGATTCGACCATCGGAGGGGGGCCGCAGACGTACATATCTGCCGATTGATCCCGCAATTCGGCCAGGTCGAAATGCTCGGTGAGGTAGCCGCGTTTGCCGGCCCAGTCCGAAGATGGGTTGCTGAGTACCTCGGTGTAGCGAAACCCCGGGATCGTATCGGCGTAGGCTTTTATGCGTGTTGCCTCGCATAAATCGGCCGCACCCCGCACGCCGTAATACAGGTGCACCGGCTGTTGGCAGGTGCTGGCGGCCAGGTCGTCAAGCATGCCCAGCAGCGCCGATAAACCAGTGCCACCGGCCACCAACACCAGCGGTCGGGTGACATGCCGAAGGTAGAAGGCACCCAATGGCGCTTCCAGCAGCAACTCATCACCGACCTGGCAGCGTTCGCGGATGTAGTTGCTCATCACGCCATCGGGCAGCAGGCGGATCAGGAACTGCAACTGATTGCCCGGGCGGTTGGCGAAAGAGTAGGAGCGCCAACTGTCGGTGCCGGGAATCGACAGGCGGGCATATTGGCCCGGCAAAAAGTCCAATGGGCGTTCAAGCTGCAGGTGCAGGATCGCGGTGCTGGCCGAGACCTGTTGCACTTGGCTCACCGTACTGCGGATTTGTACTGGCCCCGGCGCATTGCACAGGCTGGAATCAAAATCGAAGTAGAACGCCGCATCGGATTGGACCCGGGTCTGGCAGCTGAGCATTTTGCGTTGTTGCAGATCGAGGCTGGAGAGGGCTTCCTCGTCTACGTAGTCCTGGGTGAAATCGCCGGACTCGCAGCGGCCCTGGCAGGTGCCGCATACGCCTTCGCGGCAGTCGAGCGGGATCTTGATGCCGTTGCGCAAGGCTGCATCCAACAGGATCTCATTGGCGCCCACCGGGAAAAACAGGGTCTTGCCGTCGGCAAAACTGAAGGCCACTTTGTGATTCATTCGCAGAACTCCGCGAGTTTGATTTTCTATGCCTGCGATTTACCTGTGGCGAGGGAGCTTGCTCCCGCTGGGCTGCGCAGCAGCCCCAAAAAGCCGGGAGCGCTACGCACTGGAGCGCCAACCCGGTCCAGCGGGAGCAAGCTCCCTCGCCACAGGTGTAATGCATCAGGTCACAGGTGATAGAAATCCAGCACCGAGTTGATGGTGTCGTTGAGCAGCAGCGCATGCTTGCGGGTGATCAACCAACTGTCGCCATCGGGCTTGAGGCTGTAAGTGGCGCTGCCGTAGAACTGCTCCGACGTCGCCAGCCGATAGAACAACGTATGCCAGTTCAACTTCACCTCCAGCAGCCCGTCCGGTTGCTCGGCAATCCGCACGTTGTTGATCAAATGCAGCGTCCTTGGCATCGGCGTGGCCGACGCAGCCTTGCCCGTGCGCAGGCGAAACACCCGATCCTCCAGCCCCGAGCGGTTGGCGTAGTAGATCAACGACATTTCGCGCTTCGGGTCGCGGGTGTAGACATGTTCCGAATCCCACTGCGGCAGGTGAAACTCGCTCTGCGGGTCGAACAACTGCACGTAGGCGTCCCAGTCCTGGGCATCGCACAGCTCGGATTTACGATAGAAAAACTGCTCGATCCGGTACTGCAATTGCGCATTCATCATTCCACCTCCCGCAGTTTCAGGGCTTGCTGGTCGAGTCCGTCCAGCAGGAATTTCTGCCAGTTGCGGTGCTGGTTGACGTACAGCCCTTCGTGGGTGAATTCGGTGCCGGTCATCGCCGGCTGGATACCGATGGATTCGCTGTTGGGTGTCGGCCCGGTTTCCCAGCGATGGCTGCCGCGGGAGATATCGCTCCAGCGTTCCAGGCGGCCCTGGAAGCCGCGCTGGGCTTCGCGGAACTCCACCAGGTCATCCGGCGTGCCCATGCCCGAGACGTTGAAGAAATCCTCGAACTGGCGAATGCGGTTTTCTCGGTCGGCGTCAGACTCGTTCTTCACCCCCAGGCACTGGCTGATGATTTCGGTCTTGTTCCACGCGATGGGCCGGATGATCCGCAGCTGCGAGCTGATCTGGTCGAGGAAGAACAGGCTTGGGTAGATGTTCAGGTTGCGCAGGCGGTGCATCATCCATTCGGCTTTTTGCTGGCCGTGTTCTTCGATCAGGCGCGGCATGATGGTGGCGTAGCCCGAACGCACGGTGGGGTTGGGCATGTCGCTGAACAACAGGCTGTGGCCATTGTTGAAGGCGAACCAGCCGTCATCGGTGTTCGCGTCGCCGGCGCCGAGTTTGCTGTAGTCCAGTGTCGTGCCCGAGCCGGTGCCGTTTTCCGTATTGACCTGCTGGCGATGCTGCACCGTGGCCACGTAGTTGTAGTGCACGGTGCTGACGTGATAACCGTCCAGGCCGTTCTCGTTTTGCAGTTTCCAGTTACCGTCGTAGGTGTAGGCGGACTTGCCCGGCAGCACTTCCAGCTCACCGGTGGCCGATTGGGCGACCATCATGTCGAAGAACACTTTGGCGTCGCCGAGGAAGTCTTCCAGGCTGTTGGTGCCGTTCACGTCGAGGCTGATGAAGACGAAGCCCTTGTAGCTCTCGATCCGTGCTTTTTTCAGGCCGCGAGTGGCCTTGTCGAAGCCTTCCGGGTATTCCCCCGGCGCCTTGACCTTCACCAGCCGGCCATCGCTCTTGTAGCACCAGGCATGGAACGGGCAGGTAAACGTGGACTGGTTGCCCTTGCCAACCCGGGTCAGGGTGGTGCCCCGGTGCTGGCAGGCGTTGATCAGCGCGTTGAGCTGGCCTTCGCCGTCGCGGGTGATGATCATCGGCTGGCGCCCGGCGCGCATCGTCACGAAGTCGTGCTTGTTGGCCAGTTCGCTCTCGTGACAGGCATAGATCCAGTTTTTTTCGAAGATCAGCTCCATCTCCAGCTCGAACAACTCCGGCTCGGTGAACATGTCCCGGGCGATGCGGAACACCTCATCCACCGGACGGAAGTCCAGGCAGCCTTCGATAAAGCTTTTCCACTGCTCGACGCTTCTTGCACCACTCATGGGAGGCACCTTTTTGATAATGGCTAGACGGGTAGGCCATTAAGAGGCTGCGGCGGGGCACCGGGCTATCCGGTTAATGGGGGAAGGTGGGCCACTTAGTTGGGCACGAAATACCCACGGCGGTGCAGGGCGGTGGCGGAATGCGCTACTGTCTTGCAAGGCGATTGTCGGAAAAGTCTGCTTGTTATCCACTTAGTCGACGGTTGCTATCCACCCAGTGGCGATCCCGCTGGCGTGGCGCAAAACTTGCTGTCGATCTACCAGGACGCGCCGTCAGAGCGCGCCGGCCACAATTGCCGTGGGTGCCCCGTGATGAGTAGCAATACACGCGATATACGTATCGAGCGCTTCGACCTTGAAGGCGCCTGCAGCTGGATGTCCGGCATTTGCGGGCCGCACCGCCTGCAAACCGCGACGCCGGAGCGCATCCGCTTTCACCACAGCGCCAATGTGTTCAAGTCCCGCGCCACGACGCTGGGGATTATCGAATACGGCACCGATGTCACCATCGACATTGAAGACGCCGAGCACTTCAGCAGCTACAGCCTGACCTTGCCGCTGGTGGGCGAGCAGGAACTGAGCAAGAACGGCGTGCGGCTCAGCTCAAACCGTGACCAGGGCGTGATCATCTCGCCCAACGAACATCAGGTGCTGGAGATCTCCGGCGACTGCCGCAAGTTGCAGGTGGTGATCACCCGCGCGGCGATGAGCGAATCCCTGGAGGGCCTGCTGCTGCGGCCGATTGAAGCGCCGCTGCGCTTCGAGTCGGCGATGGACGCGGTGGACGGCGCTTCCGCGTCGTGGTGGCGCATGGCGCGGTATTTCATCGCCGAACTGGAGCGCAGCAGCGAGCTGTATGACCAGGTGGCGTTTACCCGGGACCTGGAAAGCTCGCTGATCAAGGGCCTGATCCTGGCCCAGCCGAACAACTATTCCGAAGAACTGCGGGACGTGCTGGGGGTGAAACTGCCGCACTATTTGATTCGTGCCCGACAGTACATCCACGACAACGCCCGGGAAGCGGTGCACCTGGAGGATCTGGAGGCTGCGGCGGGCGTGTCGCGCTTCAAACTGTTCGATGCCTTCCGCAAATACTTCGCCCTGTCGCCCATGGCTTACCTGAAGAAATACCGCCTGGGTGCCGTGCGCCAGCAAATCCTCGAACATGGCTCCACGCGCACCATCTCCGAAATCGCCCTGGGCTGGGGCTTTACTCATCTGGGGCGATTCTCGGCCGAATACCGCAAGCTGTTCGACGAGTCTCCCAGCCAGACGCTGCAACGCAACGACGCCCGGCGCATGCGTGGATGAACACCTTACGCAAAAACAACGGAGATCAACTGTGGGAGCTGGCTTGCTCGCGAATGCGGTGCATCAGCCAACTCATTCGGTGACTGACACTGCGCATTCGCGAGCAAGCCCGCTCCCACATTGGGTGTGTGGTGTTCTTTTAGATCAACTCTTCCACCAGTTGCAGGCAATGACTGAGCCCCGGCGACTGGTCATTGATCCGCCGGCTGAGAATAATCGGCGACGTGGCGGTGGCCTCCACCACCGGCGTATAGCCAATGTCTGCGCGGTGCAGCACCTGCACCGAGGCGGGTACCAGGGTCACGCCCATGCCTGCGCCGACCAGACCAATGGCGGTCTGCAATTCGTTGGTCCACTGCGAAACCTTCAGGCTCAAGCCATGGGCATCGAACAGCGCGATCACATGGTCGGCGTAGCTCGGCCGCGGGTTGCCGGGATACAGCACGAAGGGTTCAGCGGCCAATTGCGCCAGGGTGGCCGGGGCGCCCAGCAGGGGATGCCCGGCGGGCAACACCGCCACCAACCGGTCCTCCACCAACACCCGCTGCACAATGGCCGGGTCGTCGATGCGAATCCGCCCGAAGCCCACATCAATCCGCCCGGCCTTGAGGGCTTCGACCTGTTGCAGCGTGGTCATCTCCGACAGGCCCAACTCCAGCTCCAGGCCATCGTGGCTGCGCAGCCGGCGAATCAACTCCGGCAGCACGCCGTACAGCGTCGACGGCGCAAAACCGATGCCCAGCCAGGTTTTCTGCCCAAGGCCGATGCGCCGGGTGTTGTCACACACCTTGCCCAGTTGCTCCAGCAGCACATTGGCGTGCTCATAGAAAAACCGCCCGGCTTCGGTCAGGCGCAACGGGCGCCCACGCTCCAGCAGGACCACACCCAGTTCGTCCTCCAATTGCTGGATCTGCCGGCTCAACGGCGGCTGGGCAATGTGCAGGCGTTCGGCGGCGCGGGTGAAGTTGAGGGTTTCCCCCAGCACCTGGAAGTAACGCAGATGGCGCAGTTCCATAAGGACTCCATTCATACCTTAAGGGTATTGTTCGAGACTCATTCTATATTGGAAGCCAGCAGAGATCCGGAACAGAATCAGGCCAAATCTATAAAGAACCCAACGGGTATTGCCATGCCGATTTGCGCCATCGAGTCGATCGAGACCATCATCGTCGATCTCCCTACCATCCGCCCGCACAAACTGGCGATGCACACGATGCAGAACCAGACCCTGGTGATCATCCGCGTGCGCTGCGCCGACGGTATCGAAGGCATTGGTGAATCCACCACCATCGGCGGCCTGAGCTACGGCAATGAAAGCCCCGACAGCATCAAGATCAACATCGACCGGCACTTCGCGCCGCTGCTGCTCGGCCAGGACGCGAGCAACATCAATGCCGCCATGTTGCGCCTGGAGCGCAGCATCCGGGGCAACACCTTTGCCAAGTCGGGTATCGAAAGCGCCTTGCTCGACGCCCTCGGCAAACGCCTGAACCTGCCGGTCAGCGAATTGCTCGGCGGCCGTGTGCGGGACGCCTTGCCGGTGGCCTGGACCCTGGCCAGCGGCAACACCGAAAAAGACATCGCCGAGGCCGAGAAGATGCTCGACCTGCGCCGCCACCGCATTTTCAAATTGAAGATCGGCGCCGGTGAAGTCAGCCAGGACCTGGCCCACGTCATCGCGATCAAAAAAGCCCTGGGCGACCGCGCCAGTGTGCGGGTCGACGTCAACCAGGCCTGGGACGAAGCCGTCGCCCTGCGCGCCTGCAAGGTGCTGGGTGACAACGGTATCGACCTGATCGAACAACCGATCTCGCGCAACAACCGCGGCGGCATGGTGCGGCTCAACCTGTCGAGCCCGGCGCCGATCATGGCCGACGAGTCCATCGAATGCGTGGAAGATGCCTTCAACCTGGCCCGCGAAGGCGCGGCCTCGGTGTTCGCCCTGAAGATCGCCAAAAACGGCGGGCCGCGTGCGGTATTGCGCACCGCAGCGATTGCCGAAGCGGCGGGTATCGGCCTGTACGGCGGCACCATGCTTGAAGGCGGTATCGGCACCCTGGCCTCGGCCCATGCCTTTCTCACCTTGAACAAACTGGCGTGGGACACCGAGCTGTTCGGCCCGCTGCTGCTCACCGAAGACATCCTCGCCGAGCCGCTGGTGTACCGCGATTTCCACCTGCATGTCTCCACCGCTCCGGGCCTGGGCCTGGCCATCGATGAAGAGCGCCTGGCGTTCTTCCGTCGCGATAACTAACAAGAGGACACCTGCGATGTTGTTCCACGTAAAAATGACCGTGAACCTGCCCGTCGACATGAACCCCGAGCGCGCTGCCAGCCTCAAGGCTGAAGAAAAAGCCTTTTCCCAGCGGCTGCAGGAGCAAGGCAAATGGCGCCACCTGTGGCGCATCGCCGGGCTGTACGCCAACTACAGCGTGTTCGATGTCGACAGCGTGCAGGAACTGCATGACCTGCTGATGCAACTGCCGCTTTATCCTTACATGGCCATCGAAGTGAATGCCCTGTGCCGGCATCCATCGTCGATCCGTGAGGATGATCGCTGAGTCTGTTTTTTCACCTAATAATTACAAGATGAGGATTGCACCATGACCATCCGACTTTCCCAGACTGCTCACGCCCAACAGTTTCTCGAAGAAGCCAGCGGCAACCTTAACGACGGCGGCAACCCACGGGCCAAGGCGCTGATCTACCGGATCCTGCGGGACACGGTGAACATCATCGAAGACCTGGAAGTGACTCCGGAAGAGTTCTGGAAGGCGGTCAACTACCTCAACGAACTGGGCAAGAACCAGGAAGCCGGCTTGCTCGCGGCAGGGTTGGGCCTGGAGCATTACCTGGACATGCTGATGGACGCGGCAGACGAGGAAGCCGGAAAATCCGGCGGCACCCCGCGCACCATCGAAGGCCCGCTGTATGTGGCCGGTGCGCCGCTGTCCAAGTTCGAGGCGCGGCTGGACGACGGGCAGGACCCGGGCGTGCCGCTGTTCATGCAGGGCCAGGTGCGCGACACCAATGGCAAGCCGTTGGCGGGGGCGATTGTCGATGTATGGCAGGCCAATACCGGTGGTACGTATTCGTGGTTTGACAGCACGCAGTCGGAGTTCAACCTGCGTCGGCGAATCGAGACCGATGCCCAGGGCAACTACCGTTTTCGCAGCATCGTGCCGTCGGGGTATGGCTGCCCGCCGACCGGCCCGACCCAGCAGTTGCTGGACCAGTTGGGGCGCCATGGCCAGCGGCCGGCGCATATCCACTTCTTCATCTCGGCGCCGGGCCATCGGCACCTGACCACCCAGATCAACCTGTCGGATGACCCGTACCTGCATGATGATTTTGCCTATGCGACGCGGGATGAGTTGATCGCCGAAATTCGCTTCAGCGAGGACGCAAACCTGGCGAAGGAATTTGGTGTGGAAGGGCAGTTTGCGCAGATTGATTTTGACTTTGAGTTGCAACCTGCGGCGGCGCCGGTAGAGCAGAAGCGCATGCAGCGAGTGCGCGCCCTCGAAGACTGAACGCGGTAAAAAAATGTGGGAGCGGGCTTGCTCGCGAATGCGGTGGATCAGTCAATATTTCCGGTGACTGACACTCCGCCTTCGCGAGCAAGCCCGCTCCCACATTGGCTCTGTATCGTTTGGCCTATTTGCGAACAACCAGGTCGAGCAGATCATCCCGATCCTTGATCTTCTGCAACACGATCTCCGAGCGAATATCCATCACCCCCGCCGTGCGGTTCAGGTGGTTCACAATGAAATCCGAAAAGTGCTTGAGGTTGCGCGCCTGCACCCGCAGCACATAATTGCTCGCCCCGGTAATCACGTACGCACTGGCCACCTCCGGCCACCCCTGTACCTTCTTGATAAACGTCTCGTGCCAATCCTCCACATCCTGGCGTAACGACAGGTGGACGATGGCCTCCAGCTCGATCCCCAGTTGCTCGGCGTTCAACACCGCCCGATAACCACTGATGATTCCCTCGCTTTCCAGCAGGCGCAAACGCCGCAGGCAGGCCGACGGCGACAGGGCGACTTTCTCCGCCAGTTCCTGGTTACTGATACGGCCATCCTGTTGCAGGAAATGCAGAAGGCGCAGGTCGGTGGCGTCGAGAATCATGGTTAGAATAAATCCGCGTGTTTGGGGGTTAAATTCGAATTTCCTACAGCTTAATTAGCCTGTTGCCCACCACTTTGCACGAAAATTCTCTAAAGCTTCGTTCATTATTTGGCTCATTGTTACTACAACAACAGGACTGACCATGACCACCCGCACCCATTGCCTGACCCTCGACGCCCAGGATCCGCTGGCGCCATTGCGCAACCAATTCGCCTTGCCGGCCGGGGTCATCTACCTCGACGGCAACTCCCTCGGTGCGCGCCCGGTAGCGGCACTGGAACGGGCGCAAGCGGTGATCGCCGAGGAGTGGGGCAATGGCCTGATTCGCAGTTGGAACAGTGCCGGCTGGGCCGACCTGTCCCAGCGCCTGGGCAATCGCCTCGCACCGCTGATCGGTGCCCGCGACGGTGAAGTGGTGATCACCGATACCACCTCCATCAACCTGTTCAAAGTGCTCAGCGCCGCGCTGACCGTGCAACGCGAACGCGCGCCAAGCCGCAAGGTGATCGTCAGCGAAGCGAGCAATTTCCCCACCGACCTGTACATCGCCGAAGGCCTCACCGAACTGCTGCAACAGGGCTACTCCCTGCGCCTGGTCAACAGCCCGGACGAACTGCCGAAAGCCATCGACCAGGACACGGCCGTGGTGATGCTCACCCACGTCAACTACAAGACCGGCTACATGTACGACATGCAGGCCCAGACTGCCTTGAGCCATGAATGTGGCGCGCTGGCGATCTGGGACCTGGCGCATTCGGCGGGCGCGGTGCCGATCGACCTGCATCAGGCCGGTGCCGATTATGCAATTGGTTGCACTTACAAATACCTCAACGGCGGGCCCGGCTCCCAGGCGTTTGTGTGGGTCAACCCGGCGCTGGTGGATGTGGTTACGCAGCCGCTGTCGGGCTGGTTCGGGCATACCCGACAGTTCGCCATGGAATCGCGTTATGCGCCGAGCCAGGGCATCGCCCGCTACCTGTGCGGCACCCAGCCGATTACCTCGCTGGCGATGGTGGAGTGTGGCCTGGATATTTTCGCCCAGACCGATATGGCCAGCTTGCGCTCTAAATCCCTGGCGTTGACCGACCTGTTTATCGAGTTGGTGGAAAGCCGTTGCGCCGCCCACGACCTGACCCTGATCACCCCGCGTGAGCATGCCCGACGGGGTAGCCACGTCAGCTTCGAACACCCGGAAGGCTACGCGGTTATCCAGGCCTTGATCGCTCGCGGCGTGATTGGTGATTATCGCGAGCCGCGCATCATGCGTTTCGGGTTTACCCCGCTGTACACCAGCTTTGCTGAAGTGTGGGATGCGGTGGAAATCCTGGGTGAGATTCTCGATCAGAAAACCTGGGACCAGCCGCAGTTCAAGGTTCGCCACAGCGTCACCTGAGTAAACGCAGAGCAAAAAATGTGGGAGCGGGCTTGCTCGCGAATGCGGTCTATCAGTCTCTGATGTATTGACTGGCACACCGCATTCGCGAGCAAGCCCGCTCCCACAGGGGACAGTGTTTCAACCAGAAAGCAGTGCAATCACAATAATAAAGGGGCACGCCACGTGACCACGCCAGACCAAGGCTTTGCCGAAATCACCAATCGCGAACTGGGCCTCAGGCGCCAGCTCACTTCCGGCCAGATGAGCATGATCGCCATCGGTGGCGCCATCGGCACCGGGCTGTTCATGGGCAGCGCCTACGCCATCGGCTATGCCGGGCCCAGCGTGCTGGTCAGCTATGCCATCGGTGCGCTGATCACTTTGCTGTTGATGGGCTGCCTGGCGGAGATGACCGTGGCGCATTCCACCTCGGGCTCCTTCGGCGCGTATGCCGAATTTTACGTCAGCCCGCTGGCCGGTTTCCTGGTGCGTTATGCGTACTGGGCGGCGATTGTGCTGGCGGTGGGCGCCGAGGTCACGGCGGTGGCGATGTACATGAAGTACTGGTTTGCCAACGTGCCGGAATGGGTGTGGATCGTCTCGTTCTCCAGCGTGTTGATCGTGCTCAACGCCATCAGCGTCAAGACCTTCGGCAACTTCGAGTACTGGTTCTCCACGATCAAGATCAGCGCCATCGTTGGCTTCATCATCCTCGCGGTGTACGTGGTGTTCGGCTCCGGCAATCCGGATTACGGTGTGCAGAACTACACGGCCCACGGCGGCTTTTTCCCGAACGGGTTGAGCGGCATGTGGATCGCGGTGATCGTCTCGATCTTCAGTTACTTGAGTGTGGAAATGATCGCGGTGGCCGCCGGTGAAGCGGCCGACCCGGAGCAGGCGGTGAAAAAAGCCTTCCGCGCGACCATCGTGCGGCTGGTGGTGTTCTACCTGCTGACCCTGGCGCTGATGTTGGCCATCGTGCCGTGGAACCAGGCCGGCCACGCCCAGAGCCCGTTCGTCACGGTGATGCAGACCATCGGCATTCCCGGCGCCACCGGGGTGATGAACTTCGTGATCCTGATCGCTGCGCTGTCGGCGATGAACAGCCAGCTCTACATCACCACCCGCATGATGTTCAGCCTGTCCCGCGCCGGTTTTGCGCCCAAGTCCATGGGCGCCTTGAGCAAGAGCGGGATCCCGTTGAACGCCTTGTTGCTGTCCAGCTCGGGCATTGCCCTGGCGACCCTGCTGAACGTGGTGTACCCGGAAAGCTCGTTCACCCTGATGATGGCGATCTCGATGTTTGGCGCGATCTTCACCTGGTTCATGATCTTCCTCACGCACCTGTTTTTCCGCCGCTACCGCAAGCGTCACGGCGGGGCGAAGCTGTCGTTCCAACTGGCGCTGTTTCCCTACAGCACGCTGCTGGGCCTGGTGCTGATGGGCGCGGTGATGATCACCACGTTTTTCACCGATGCATTCAAGATGACGCTGGTGTTCGGGGTGCCGTTCCTGCTGATTCTGTCGGCGGTGTACTACGTATTTTTCCGCAAGGGTCGCCAAAACCTTGTAGGAGCGAGCTTGCTCGCGAAAAACCCGAGGGCGCCGGGTTAAATCAGAAAGCCCGCGTTATCGTTGACGTGCTTCGCGAGCAAGCTCGCTCCTACAGGGGGAGAGGGCGTTTAGCAGTTGGGCGGCGTAACCGGGCAATTGCTCGAACTCGCGGGCGCATAACAGCAGTTTGCGACAGGCCCAATCCTCGCTCAGGGGTTGGGCCTTGAAGCGCCGCTCCAACGGCCAGCGCTCCAGCGCCGCCAGGGGCACGATCCCCAGCCCGGCGCCCCGGGCGACCATGCGAATAAGCCCGTCAAACCCGTCTGCACGGATGCGTGTCTGCAAGCGAAAGCCTGCGTGCAATGCCTGTTCCTCCAGGTACACCGCCAGCGCGCTGTCGGCGGCCAGGCCCACGTAGTCGTGCTGCAAGCTGTCGATAAAACTCACGGTGCGCCCGGCCAGCGGGTGGTCCAGCGGCATGATCAGCACCAGCGGGTCGTCGCGAAAGGGCAGGGTTTGCAGGCCGTGGGTGTCTACTGCGTCGGAAATAATCCCCAGGTCTGCCGCGCCCTGGCGCAAGGCGTGGGTGATGCGCAGGCTTGGCAGTTCCTGCAGGTCGATGTCGAGGTTGGGGTGCTCGTGCAGAAAGTCCGCCAACAGTTCCGGCAGGTATTCGCTCAGGGCGGTGGTGTTGCACAGCAGGCGCACCTGGCCCTTGACGCCGTTGGCGTATTCCGCGAGGTCTTGTTGCAGGTACTCGACTTGCTGCAACAGCAGGCGGGCGTGCTGGGCGAGGGCTTTACCCGCAGCAGTCGGGGTGACGCCACGGCGGCCACGTTCCAGGAACTCGATACCCAGCGAGGCCTCCATCGCTCGGATCCGCGCACTGGCCGCTGCCAGGGACAAATGGCTGCGGCTGGCGCCGGCGGTGATATTGCCGGTGTCGAGGATGTGCAGGTACAGGCGCAGGTCGATCAGGTCAAAGTGCATGGGCTGGGGATCTCAGTGTCTGTACGGGCCTCTTCGCGAGCAAGCCCGCTCCCACATTTTGAAAGGGTTCACAGATCTAAATGTGGGAGCGGGCTTGCTCGCGAAGAGGCCATCTGCCTCATGCAAAACAAGAGGCTGCCTCAGTATATGGCGAATTTTCAGACATCACCCAAACCTGCAAAATCGACCCATGAATACCTTACTCGCGTTCTACCAAAACCTCGGCCCGGCCCTGACATGGCTGGTGATCGGCACCTTCCTGTTGGCCGGTACGGTCAAGGGCGTCATCGGCCTGGGCCTGCCCACCGTCGCCATGGGCATGCTCGGCCTGGCTATGTTGCCGGCGCAGGCTGCGGCGTTGCTGATCATCCCGTCCACCGTCACCAACCTCTGGCAACTGGCCTTCGGCGGTCACCTGAGCGCGTTGATCAAACGCCTGTGGCCGATGCTCCTGCTGATTTTCCTCGGCACCGGGCTGGGCTCGGTGTGGCTGGGCATGGATGGCGGGCATTGGGTGGTGCGGGCGTTGGGCGGCGCGCTGCTGGTGTATGCCTTGAGCGGGCTGTTGCTGCCGACGTTCAAGGTAAGCCCGGCCACCGAGCGTTGGCTGGGCCCGCTGTGCGGCGTGCTGACCGGGGTGATCACCTCGGCCACCGGGGTGTTCGTGATACCGGCGGTGCCGTATCTGCAAGCGTTGGGCTTGAACCGCGATCAGCTGGTGCAGGCATTGGGGCTGTCGTTCACCGTGTCGACGCTGGCGCTGGCAGCCGGGCTGTTCTGGCGTGGCAGCCTGGGCGGCGGCGAATTGAACGCCTCGTTGCTGGCGCTGGTTCCCGCGCTGCTCGGGATGTGGCTGGGCCAGGCCCTGCGCCAGCGCATCAGTGCCGTGCTGTTCAAGCGGGTGTTCTTTATCGGCATGGCCGCGCTGGGAGGTCATCTGCTGATCAGTGGTTAACAATATGCCGTTGATTCGTGCGTTTTGGTCAAATATATTTTGCGGCTGGGACGCTTATTCCAAAGCACCGACCCCGTTACCCTGCCTTCAGACATTTTTAATCTTTAGGCACCCCCTATGAAAAAAGTACTCCTGCTCAACGGCGGTAAGAAATTCGCCCATTCCGACGGTCGCTACAACAGCACCCTGCATGAAGCCGCCCTGGCGGTACTGGACCGTGGCGGCATCGACGTCAAGGAAACCCACATCGACGCCGGCTACGACGTGGCCGAAGAAGTCGCCAAATTCCTCTGGGCCGACGTGATCATCTACCAGATGCCCGGCTGGTGGATGGGCGCTCCGTGGATCGTCAAGAAGTACATCGATGAAGTCTTCACCGAAGGCCATGGCAGCCTGTACGCCAGCGACGGCCGCACCCGCTCCGACTCGTCGCAGAAATACGGCAGCGGCGGCCTGATCCAGGGCAAGCAATACATGCTGTCCCTGACCTGGAACGCTCCCCAGCAAGCGTTCGACGACCCCACCGACTTCTTCGAAGCCAAGGGCGTGGACGCGGTGTATTTCCCGTTCCACAAGGCCAACGAGTTCCTTGGCATGACCGGCCTGCCGACCTTCCTCTGCGTGGACGTGATGAAACGCCCGGCCATCGAAGCCGACGTGGCGCGTTATGAACAGCATCTGGCACAGGTGTTTAACCTGAGTCTGTAATGCGGCTAGTATCCGTGCAGCCGCTATAAAGAGGATTCACGTTGAAAGCCCGATCCGATGAGCTACAGATCTTCGTCTGCGTGATTGAATGCGGGTCGATTTCCGCCGCAGCCGAGCAGGTCGGGCAGACGCCGTCGGCGGTCAGCCGCACCTTGTCGCGCCTGGAAGCCAAGCTCGACACCACCCTGATCAATCGCACCACCCGGCGCATGGACCTGACCGAAGAGGGCAAGTATTTCTTCGAGCGGGCCAAGGTGATCCTCGAGCAGATGGACGACCTGGAAGAACGCCTGTCGTCGCGCCAGCAAACCCCGTCGGGGCGCCTGCGGATCAACGCGGCGTCGCCGTTCATGCTGCATGCGATCGTGCCGTACATCGCCGAGTTTCGTGGCCTGTACCCGGATATCCAGCTGGAACTGAACAGCAACGACCTGATCATCGACCTGCTGGAGCAGAGCACCGACATCGCGATTCGCATCGGTGCCCTGGCCGACTCGACGTTGCACGCCCGCTCACTGGGGTGCAGCCCGCTGCATATCCTCGCCAGCCCGGCGTACCTGGAACAGCACGGCACGCCCACCACCGTTGCCGAACTGGCCGAACACACGTTGCTCGGCTTCACCCAGACCGAAACCCTCAACCACTGGCCGTTGCGCCATGTGCACGGCGATCGCTGGCAAATCCAGCCCGGTGTCGCCGCTTCCAGCGGTGAAACCTTGCGCCAGCTGGCGCTGGAAGGGCAGGGCATCACCTGTCTATCGGACTTCATGACCGCCCAGGACATCAAGACCGGGCGCCTGATACCGGTGCTGGCCGAGTTCAACAGCGGCTATCGTCAACCGATCAATGCGGTGTACTACCGCAACTCGCAATTGGCCTTGCGCATCCAGTGCTTCCTGGACTTTATCCAGGGCAAGCTGGCCAGCTACGCCAGCTGATTCGTGACCTCTGCGCAAGATTGAATTGGGCAATACGGACTTATTCGGAATGGATAGGTCCGCAATACTGAGTCCATCAATTACTCACGCAGGGAGACACCTCCATGAACGTATTCATTACCGGCGCTGCCGGTTTTATCGGCGGTTCCATCGCCACTGGCCTGGTCAAGGCCGGCCATAACGTCACCGGCCTGGTGCGCAGCACCGAACAGGCTGCGGAAATGACGGCACTGGGCATCACGCCGGTAATCGGTACGCTGGATGACAGCGCGCTGTTGACCGAGCAGGCGAAGAAAGCAGACGCGGTGATCAACGCCGCCAGCAGTGACCATCGCGGCGCGGTGGAAACCTTGCTGGTCGCGTTGTGCGGCTCCAACAAAACCTTCCTGCACACCAGCGGTTCGAGCATCGTTGGCGATGCGTCGGGCGGTAAGTCCAGCGATGTCATCTACTTTGAAGACAACCTGCCGGCGCCGACTGTCGACAAGGCTGCTCGCGTGGCCATCGACAATTTGATCCTGGCTGCCGCCAAAGACGGCGTGAACTCGGCGGTGATCTGCAACACCTTGATCTACGGTCACAGCCTGGGCGTTAAGCGCGACAGCGTGCAGTTGCCACGTTTGCTTAAACAGGCACGCAAAAGCGGTGTGGTTCGTCATGTAGGTACCGGCCAGAACATCTGGTCCAACGTGCATATCGAAGACGTGGTTGCGCTGTACCTGCTGGCGCTGGAAAAGAATGTGCCGGGCACGTTCTACTTTGTGGAAAGTGGCGAAGCGGCGTTTGTAGACATGACTACCGCGATTGCCGAAGCGTTGAAGCTGGGTAAACCGCAGGATTGGCCATTGGCGGATGCTGAGGCCGAGTGGGGTTATGAAATGGCCAACTATGGCCTGGGCTCCAACAGCCGGGTGCGCGGCAAGCATGCGCGGGAATTGCTGGGATGGGCGCCGAAGCGGACCTCCGTAGTGGAGTGGATTCGCAACGAGATGGTGTGATGTTCGCTTGAGACCGAGGCGAGCTCTTCGCGAGCAAGCCCGCTCCCACACTTAACCGAGTTCCAACTTTGGAATGCGGTCAAATGTGGGAGCGGGCTTGCTCGCGAAAGGGGCGACTCGGTCCAACGGTCTTACCCAACACTAGCCCCACCCCGCCCAATTCCGTACCATCCCCAGCCTTATCCCCCGCAACTCCCCGGTACTTCAATGAACCTCACCCGTCTGCGCGCCGACGCCCTGGCCGGACTCACCACGTCTTTTGCCTTGCTGCCCGAATGCATCGCCTTTGCCCTGGTGGCTCATCTCAACCCGCTGATGGGCCTCTACGGCGCATTCATCATCTGCACCCTCACCGCGCTGTTCGGCGGCCGGCCCGGCATGGTCTCCGGTGCCGCCGGCTCGATGGCGGTGGTGATCGTCGCGCTGGTGGTGCAGCACGGCGTGCAGTATCTGTTGGCCACGGTATTACTGGGTGGGTTGATCATGGTCGCCTTCGGCCTGTTGCGCCTGGGCAAGCTGGTGCGCATGGTGCCGCACCCGGTGATGCTCGGGTTCGTCAACGGCCTGGCGATCATCATTGCCCTGGCGCAGCTGGAGCATTTCAAGAGCGGTGACACCTGGCTCAGCGGCACGCCGCTGTACGTAATGACCGGGCTGGTCGCGGCCACCATGGCCATCGTCTACCTGCTGCCGCGCCTGACCCGCGCCGTACCGCCAGCCCTGGTGGCGATCCTCGGCGTAGGCCTGGCGGTGTACCTGCTCGGCCTGCCGACCCGCACCCTGGGCGACATGGCCCACATCGCCGGCGGCCTGCCGACCTTCGCGCTGCCACAGATTCCCTGGACCCTCGAAACCCTGCACATCATCGCGCCCTACGCGATCCTGATGGCCATGGTCGGCCTGCTGGAAACCCTGCTGACCCTCAACCTCACCGACGAAATCACCGAAACCCGCGGCTACCCGGACCGCGAAAGCGTGGCTTTGGGTGCCGCCAACATGGTCTCGGGCCTGTTCGGCGGCATGGGCGGCTGCGCGATGATCGGGCAAACCGTGATCAACCTCAGCTCCGGCGGGCGCGGGCGTTTCTCCGGGGTATTTGCCGGGGTGATGATCCTGCTGTTCATTCTGTTTCTGTCACCGCTGATTGAGCGCATTCCGCTGGCGGCGCTGGTGGGGGTGATGTTTGTGGTGTCCCAGCAGACGTTTGCCTGGGCGTCCCTACGGGTGATCAACAAGGTGCCGCTCAACGACGTGCTGGTGATCATGGCGGTGACGGTGATTACCGTGTTCACCGACCTGGCGACGGCGGTGCTGTGCGGGATTGTGATTGCGGCGCTGAACTTCGCCTGGCAGCAAGCGCGCGAGCTGTACGCGGATGAACATATGGAAGCGGACGGCAGCAAACTCTATCGGGTGCACGGCACGCTGTTTTTTGCCTCGACCACGCCGTTTTTGAATCGCTTCGATCCGGCCAACGACCCGGCCCAGGTGACGCTGGATTGCCGTCACTTGAGCTTCGTCGACTATTCAGCGATTGCTGCGTTGATGACCCTGCGCGAGCGCTACGCCAAGGCCGGCAAGCATTTGCGGGTGCTGCACCTGTCCGAGCGCTGCCGCAAACTGCTCAAGCGCGCCCGGGTGCAGCACGACTGACCGTTGTTGAAGCGCGATGATCGTTCCCACGCTCTGCGTGGGAACGCCGCTTTGGACGCTCCGCGTCCGCTCTTAAAATCGTGACGCGGAGCGTCACAAGATGCATTCCCACGCAGAGCGTGGGAACGATCATGGTCCGACCAGGTTTTCCAGTTCCTGGGCGCGGGTCTGGGTCATGTCCAGCACGCAGCCGGAGCCGTTGACCTGATCAATGGTGCCGCCGGTGGCCGAGCCGATGAAGCCGCAATTGGCATCGCGAAACTTGAGCCACTGGCGTTGTACGTCCTGCAGCTGCTGCTTGCGGTTGCCTTCCATCGCGGTCATCGCGGTTTTGTAGGCGGTATTCAGGCGCGCGTCCTGCACCTTGGTTTCCTTGGCGTTGCAATTGACCATGTCGGCGGTGGTGTTGGCGCCATCCATGCATTTTTTCAGTGCCGGGTTCTCATCGGCCGAGGCCGTGCCGCACAAGGCCAGCAACAGTGCGCCGGCGGCGAAAGGAACAAGCAGGGGGTTACGATTCATTCTGGGTTTTCCTGGTCATGAGTCGGTGTGCAGTCTAAGACTCGGCCTGCGCAGTTGAGTTTCCAGCCCCGGCGATCTTCATGTAAAAACGCCCCCCGAATTTTCATCCACTGACCCTGGGCATATCCCTGCGCGACAGGGCTTGTCTGTGGGCGAAAATTACTTTCATAAAAATTGAAAATACACCTCGGTAATGATTTATGACTTTCACAACCTATTCGACGTGACCCTTTCCGAGGAGTACCGCATGGCCGCATCACCGGGGTATTGGCTGTTGATCTACGCCGCCATCGCCATCATTGCATTGATCGTATTGATCGCGCGTTACCGGCTCAACCCGTTTATCGTCATCACCCTGGTGTCTATCGGCCTGGCGCTGTTGGCCGGAATGCCGGCGGATACGATCATGGGCTCCTACGAGGCCGGCGTCGGCAAGACGCTGGGGCATATTGCGCTGGTGGTCGCGCTGGGCACCATGCTCGGCAAGATGATGGCCGAGTCCGGTGGCGCCGAGCAGGTGGCGCGCACGCTGATCAACCGGTTCGGCGAGCGTAACGCGCACTGGGCAATGGTGTGTATCGCGTTCCTGGTGGGGCTGCCGCTGTTTTTCGAGGTCGGTTTTGTGTTGCTGGTGCCGATCGCGTTTACCGTGGCGCGGCGGGTGGGCGTGTCGATCCTGATGGTCGGCCTGCCGATGGTGGCCGGCTTGTCGGTGGTGCATGCGCTGGTGCCGCCGCATCCGGCGGCGATGATGGCGGTGCTGGCCTATAACGCCTCGGTCGGGCAGACGGTGCTGTATGCAATTTTGATCGGCATACCCACCGCGATCATTGCCGGCCCGCTGTACGCCAAATTTATCGTGCCGCACATTCACCTGCCGGCGGAAAACCCGCTGGAACGCCAGTTCATCGACCGCGAGCCGCGCACCCGCCTGCCGAGTTTCGCCCTGACCATGGGCACCATCCTGTTACCGGTGGTGCTGATGATGATCGGTGGCTGGGCCAACCTGATTTCCACACCGGGCACCGCCTTTAACCAGTTCCTGTTGTTTATCGGTAACTCGGTGATTGCGCTGCTGGTGGCGACCCTGGTGAGCTTCTGGACCCTCGGCCTGGCCCAGGGTTTCAACCGCGAATCGATCCTCAAGTTCACCAACGAATGCCTGGCACCAACGGCCAGCATCACCTTGCTGGTGGGTGCGGGCGGTGGTTTGAACCGGATTCTGGTGGACGCCGGGGTCACCAATGAAATCCTCGGCCTGGCCCACGCCTTCAACCTGTCGCCTTTGGTGATGGGCTGGCTGTTCGCCGCGCTGATGCGCATCGCCACCGGCTCGGCCACCGTGGCCATGACCACGGCCTCAGGCGTGGTCGCACCGGTTGCGATGGGGCTGGGTTATCCACACCCGGAATTGCTGGTGCTGGCCACCGGCGCGGGTTCGGTAATCTTTTCCCACGTGAACGACGGCGGCTTCTGGCTGATCAAGGAATACTTCAATATGACGGTGATCCAGACCTTCAAGACCTGGACCGTGCTGGAGACCCTGATTTCGGTGGTCGCCTTCGGTCTGACTTATGGTTTGTCCTGCATCTTGTAACCCGGAGCCGAACCGATGGACATCCTCTACCAGATCCGCGCCCGCCAGGATTCCTTCAGCGCCGGCGAAGGGCGTATCGCCAAGCTGATGCTCGATGATGTCGGCTTTGCAGCGTCCGCTAGCCTGGAAGAATTGTCCCAACGGGCCGAGGTCAGCACCGCCACCTTGTCGCGTTTTGCCCGCAGCGTCGGCTGCCGCGACCTGCGTGACCTGCGCCTGCAACTGGCCCAGGCCAGCGGTGTCGGCAGCCGTTTCCT
Organism: Pseudomonas sp. NPDC087814; assembly: GCF_044742865.1. NCBI lineage: Bacteria > Pseudomonadati > Pseudomonadota > Gammaproteobacteria > Pseudomonadales > Pseudomonadaceae > Pseudomonas > Pseudomonas sp. NPDC087814. The sequence goes on from NZ_JBIUVK010000024.1 coordinate 55,661, forward strand.
CGACCCGGCGGGCCTGCCGGAGCAGTCGGCGTTTCACCGGCAGATTCTCAGCGATATCGAGGCGACGTTGCGCCGGCACCTGTCCGGTTTCAACCAGCGCAGCTTTGTCGACGCCGTGAGCCTGCTGGGCAATGCACGGATGATCCACGCGTTCGGCATGGGCGGGCCGTCGAGCCTGTGCAGCGACGAGTTGCAAGTGCGCCTCGTGCGCCTGGGCTACTCGATCAATGCCTGCCACGACCCGGTGATGATGCGTGTGACCGCCGCCACCCTGGGCCCGGAGCATGCGCTGATCGTCTGCTCGCTGACCGGCATCACCCCGGAGGTATTGGGCGTGGTGGCGCTGGCGCGCAACTACGGCGCAAAAATCATCGCCATCACCCTGCCGGACTCCCCGCTGGCGCAGTTGGCCGACGTGCTGCTGCCGCTGCAACCGGCCGAAACCAGTTTTATCTACAAGCCAACGGCGGCGCGCTACGGAATGCTGTTGGCCATCGACGTGCTCGCCACCGAGCTGGCCTTGGCCATGCCGGATGACAACCAGGAACGCCTGCGACGGATCAAGCTGGCCCTGGACGATTATCGCGGCGGCCCTGACAGCCTGCCGCTTGGAGATTGAGATGAAGTACCACACGCTGATCCGCCAGGCGCTGATCATTGATGGCAGCAACACCCCCGGCTATGTCGCCGATGTGGCGGTGCACGAGGGGCGTATCGAGAAGATCGGCGACCTGTCCCGGGACAGCGCCGAGCATGAAATCGACGCTGCCGGGCGCGTATTGGCGCCGGGGTTTATCGACGTGCACACCCACGACGACACGGTGGTGATCCGTCACCCGCAGATGCTGCCCAAGCTGAGCCAGGGCGTGACCACGGTGATTGTCGGCAACTGCGGCATCAGCGCCTCGCCCGTGAGCTTGCAGGCTGATCCGCCGGACCCGATGAACCTGCTGGGCACCGCCGAGGCCTTTGCCTACCCACGGTTCAGCGATTACCGCGCGGCGGTGGAAAACGCCCACCCGGCCGTCAATGTGGCGGCGCTGATCGGCCACACCGCGCTGCGCAGCAACCATATGGACGACCTGCACCGTACCGCCACGCCGGGTGAAATCACCGCGATGCGCGTGCAGTTGCAGGAGAGTCTGGCGGACGGTGCCCTGGGTTTATCCACCGGGCTTGCATACGCGAGCGCCTTCAACGCCGAGACCGATGAAGTGCTGCAGTTGAGTGAAGAACTGACGGCTTATGGCGCGGTGTACACCACCCATTTGCGCAGCGAATTCGAACCGGTGCTGGAGGCGATGGACGAGGCTTTTCTGATCGGCCGGCATGCCAAGGCGCCGGTGATCATTTCCCACCTCAAGTGCGCGGGCGCCGGTAACTGGGGGCGCAGTCCGCAGTTGTTGGCCTCGCTGGAACACGCGGCGAAGACCCATCCGGTGGGCTGCGATTGCTACCCGTATGCGGCCAGCTCTTCGACCCTGGACCTCAAGCAAGTCACCGATGCGTTTCGCATCACCATCACCTGGTCCACGCCGCATCCGGAAATGGGCGGGCGGGATCTGCAGGACATTGCCGCCGAGTGGGCGGTGCCGCTGATGGACGCCGCCCGCCGCCTGCAACCCGCCGGGGCGGTGTATTACGGGATGGACGAGACCGACGTGCAGCGCATCCTCGCGCATCCGCTGTCGATGATTGGCTCGGATGGTTTGCCGGAAGATCCGTTTCCTCATCCACGTCTGTGGGGCGCGTTTCCCCGGGTACTGGGGCACTTCAGCCGGGACCTTGGCTTGTTCCCGCTGCACACCGCCGTGCACAAGATGACCGGACTGTCGGCGGCGCGCTTTGGCCTGGCCGGGCGCGGTGAGATCCGTGAAGGGCATTGGGCCGACCTGGTGCTGTTTGATCCGTTGCGGGTGCGGGATGTGGCGGACTTCAAAGAGCCGCAACGCGCGGCGGAAGGGATTGACGGTGTGTGGGTCAACGGCGTGCTCAGCTACAGCGACGGGCAGGCCAACGGGCAGCGTCCCGGACGATTCCTGGCGCGCAGCGGGGATTTGCGTAAGGGGTTTGCGGCCGTATAGTGGCCGCTCTCAAACACGGAGCCAATCGCCATGCACTTAGGAAAAGTCACCCCCATTTTGCGTAGTTTCGACGAGGCCAAAACCCTGGAGTTCTACGTCGATTTCCTGGGGTTCAAGGTCGATTGGCAGCACCGGTTTGAAGACAACTTTCCGCTGTACCTGCAGGTGTCGCTGGGGGACTGCGTGCTGCACTTGTCCGAGCACCATGGCGATTGCACGCCAGGTGCGGCGGTGCGGATTCAGGCTCAAGGGCTGGAAGCGTACCAGCAACAATTGCTGGCCAAGCATTACCGCAACGCCAAGCCGGGGATTGAAGACACGCCATGGGGCAGTCGCGAAATGAGCATCAGCGACCCGTCTGGGAACCGGTTGGTGTTTGTTGAAGAAGTCAGCAGCTGAGGCTGCGCGCAAAAATCGCAGGCAATAAAAAACCGCCTTAGTAGGGCGGTTTTTTATTGCAATCCCAGTTCGCGGCTGGGGTTGCGCCTCACCGGAAGCATTGACCTGCTGACCGGATACTACTGTCGGTTCAGGCATCACGCAAGGCCTGGTGACACTCGGTGTTTTCAGTTCTTTGAGATCTACGCTATTTAAGGACGATTGCAAAAACTGGCAATAAATTCTTGGAGCGTTACCGGTGGATTAGTTCTCCCAGGTCACACCTTTGAGCGGGATGTTGGTTAGTATCGCCCCCGTTCTGTGTATGTCGTTTGTAGGTGGGCTGGGTACGCGCGCGAATTTATGGACCGAACGCCACGGGCTAGTAATCCGTGCCGGATTCATGCGGGAGGAACCAAAGCCCGGCCGCCTCACTGGAAGCATTGACCTGCGTCCGAAGGCTCACGTGTTCCGGTAAGTGCGCTGGAGGTAGGCCCAACTGATGGAGGGCCGAGTATGTCCAAGTTTGCACGACGTACGTGGGACCTCGTAGTGAACTCCCTGCGTGTTTATCACGTGTGGAAATTCCTGCGGGACAGCTTTGATGACCGTTAAGGTCTGAGAAGTGGGCCGCCCCGGTTTCGACCGGGGCGGCTTTTTTGTGCCTGAGATTTACACCCGGAAATGGCTGACCATCTGCTGCAACTGCCCGCCCAAACGCGCCAGTTCCACACTTGACTTGGCCGTCTCGTCACTGGCCGCTGCAGTCTGCTCCGACACGTCCCGCACATTCACGATGCTGCGGCTGATCTCTTCCGCCACGGCACTCTGCTGCTCGGCGGCTGCGGCGATCTGCTGGTTCATCGACTGGATATTCGACACCGTACGGGTGATGTTTTCCAGTGACACACCGGCCTTGCGCGTCAGTTCGACGCTGCTGTCGGTGAGGCTGCGGCTGTTGTTCATCACGGCGGCCACTTGCTGGGTGCCGTTCTGCAAACCGGCCACCAGGCCTTCGATTTCTTCGGTGGATTTCTGGGTGCGCTGGGCCAGGCCGCGCACCTCATCGGCGACCACCGCAAAACCGCGACCGGCTTCACCGGCACGGGCGGCTTCGATGGCGGCGTTGAGCGCCAGCAGGTTGGTCTGCTCGGCCACGGCCTTGATCACGTCCATCACGCTGCCGATCTTGTTGCTCTCTTGTTGCAGGTGCGTCATGGCGTCGGTGGAGCGTGCCACTTCAGCTGCCAGGCGTTCGATCTGGGCGATGGCTTCGGCCACCACCTTGTCACCGGCACGGGCTTCACCGTCGGCGGCCGAGGCAGCCTGGGACGCTTGTTCGGCGTTGCGTGCGACTTCCTGCACGGTGGCGGTCATCTCGTGCATGGCGGTGGCCACTTGATCGGTCTCGATCTTCTGGCTGTTGACCCCGGCACTGGTCTGTTCGGTCACGGCCGACAGCTCTTCGGCGGCGCTGGCGATCTGGGTCACGCCGTCGCGGATGCCGCTGATCAGTTCACGCAGGGTGGTGCCCATGCGCTGGATGCCTTGCTGCAACACGCCGAGTTCGTCGCGGCGGGTCACCTGGATGTTGTGGCTCAGGTCGCCGGAAGCGATGCGCTCCACCACGGCGAGGGTCTCGCGCAGTGGGCGGGTGATCTGGCGGGTGATGATCACGGCCGCCACGATGCCCACCAGCAAGGCCAGCAATGTGCTGATCAGTTGCAGGCTGCGGGCCTGGGCGCTTTCGGCGTCGCGGCGTTGCAGCTGGATGTCGTACAGCTTGTCGCTGATGGTGACAATGTCGGTGCCCTGGGTGGTCATTTCTGCCCGGGCCGAGACGATGTTGGCGTTGGCCGCCTTGTAGTTCTGCACCGCGCTGCGATAGGCGCCGAGAGCGGTTTCCAGGGCTGTCAGTGCAGGCTGTTGGCTGGCGCCAAACGCTGCGTGCAGGCCTTTCAGACCGTCGATGGCTTTCTCGATCTGCGCGGCGGCACGGGCTTCAGTCTCGGCGTTGACGTTGCCGGTGTAGCCGCGCACTTCGTAGCGGGCCAACTGGAACTGTTCCTTGGCGCTGGTCACGGCCTCGAACTGGGCAAAGCGCTCGGCGCTATCGGGCATCTGCCGCACGCTGGCGTCCAGGGCACTGATCTGCGCATTGGCGATGTCAGCCTTGTCGCCCATGACCTGGCGCGCGGCGTTACCGTTGCGGTAGGCCTCGCGCATTTTGTTCAAGGACTGCTGGTAAGCGGTGATGATCGCTTTTTGCTCATTGAGCAGCTTGAGGTTGTCCGGGCTCTTGAAGCTGTCCAGCAGCTTCTGTTGCTGGGCCACAAAACTGTCGAGGTTGGTCTGCACGTTTTGCGCCACGGCTTCGTCGCCGTTGGCCAACATGTATTGCAGGCGCACGATGCGCAGTTTGGTCAGTGAAGCGTTGAGCTGGGTGATGTCGCTCATCCAGTTGCTGCGGTCGATCAGGCCGCCCAGGCTGGTCCAGCCGGTGAGCGCGAGGATCGAGGTGAGGACCAGTACCAGGCCGAAGCCCAGGCCCAGTTTCATATTGACGCTGATGTTGCCGAACCAACTATTCATCGCATTCCTCCAGGAACAGATTTGCGGGTACATCCGGTTGCTGGAAGTAGCGACCAGCCGATGGGTAGTCAGGAGGTATCGGCAGCCCTGGCGAGAGCTGAAACGGTTTTTTCGTGAGGGCAGGATTTATGGAACGTGAGCGACGAGCGGTCGCACCGCCCTCATGCAGAGGGCGGTGCGAGGATCAGTGGACTTGGCGCATTCTTTTGCTGGTGGTGATGATGTCGATCAACGCTTCCCTGCTGCTGAAACGGCGGTCATCCAGGTTCCAGCGATTGACGAAGTGCCCCCTGGCATCCTGCTGCAACGCGGTGTGGACCAGTACGCCGTCGCGGTTTTTATGGACCATCTCCAACCCGTCGTCCAGGGTGCGCTGAAGCAGGTAGTCGCCTTTGCGCCGCAGGCGTTGTTCGAGGCTGAGGGATGTCGCGGGCACGACAGGTGGCGGCAATGGCGCACCGGCGACTTCGACGTTTTTCTTGAAGTCGTAGCGCACCAGTGGCCATTGCTGCTCGCGCGGCAGCGCCTGGACGCTGGCGGGCTCACGCACAAAGCCGCTGGCCGAGCCGGGAGGCACATCGTCCAGCAGCAGACTGATGCCGTTGTTGAGCTCGGCAATGCCCGGTACGCCGCGATGAGTATTGGCGTGCGTTTCGCCCACCAGCGCGACCCACTTGTGTGACCCCTGTTGAAGCTGGTCGGCGCGGATCACCTGGGTTGCAAAGTAGTTGAACATTGATGTCCTGGAGGCGGGCATGCCGTCCACCCGCAAGCTGACGACACAGTCGAGCGCGCGGATCCGCACGTTATGCTTCATCGCCACCTGCACCAGGCTGACAAAACCGTAGGGGCTGTCGGCCGGTACGCCGTGGCCTTTGTCCAATGCGTTGAGGTAGCTCCACAGTTCATCTGGCATAAAGCCCAGGCTGTGGACGATATCCAGGTCGGCTTGATGCAGCTCGGTGGTGAGTTGCTCCATGTACAGGGTTTTCACTTCTCGCGGGCCCTTCAGGTATTCCATGTGCCGGCTGAGGAAGCCTTTGCTCGACGTACCGGCGTGGGCTTCGCCGACTACCAGGCCATCGGCGGTGTCCAGCAGTTGATCGATAAATTTCGCCTCATCCAGGGTCGGGTCGACCACAGGCAGTGCTCCCCGAGCAGGCGGTGTGTGTTCGGTAAAAAACGCCTGCGCCTGATCCTGAAGTTTTTTGCGGGTCTGGTCGAAGGCGGTTTGCGCTGCGCGACGGCTGCTGGCGGTCTCCCTGTAGGCGGTGGCGAAGAGCGCTTCACGCGTGCCTATCGGCAAGGTGATTTCCTCGCTGATCAGGCCCAGGTGTTCATGGGGCAGGTCAAAGGTGCTGAAGTGGCGCGGCGCCTCAACAGGCAGAGGGCGCGTTGGCCGTAGCGCATGTGAGCGCTCCACCGAGGGGCCCGGGTGCGGCGCCGGTTGGCGTGCCGTGTGCAACGACAGCTTCAGGTCGCCCTTGGCCAGGGCATCGCCGGGAATGCCGCCGGCCAAATCCGCGATGACTCGGGTGGGTTGGTCGAAGGCGTCGTCGACCCGCAGGGCAATGCTCTTTTGCAGGTCGGCCAGGCCCGGCGTGCCGCGATAGGTGCTCATGCGTTTTTGATCAACCAACGCTATCCAGCGCTCGCCCGGTTTTTTCGCCTGGTCATCGTTGATGAGGGTGTGGGAGTAAAAGTTGGTCAGCCGGTTGGCGCGAATCGGGGCCGGGCGTGAATCAAACAGGCACAGGGTGTTTTCCAGGTCGTAGGAGCTTGAGGCGTTCAACGGCCGAACCTCAATCCCGTGCTGTTGCGCGGTGTTTACCAGCATCCAGTGGCCGTACAACCCTTCGGGGTCGCGGTAATTTTCCTTGTCGATGGATTTGAGCTGGCCCTCGGCCCGTTTGGAGAAACCACTGGAAAACCGTGAGTGGGTTTTCAGGTGATGAATGTCGCGCCACAGCGGCTCGATATAGAGAACCGTCACGTTCAGTTCGCGCAGGTATTGCATGTTTTCGATCAGCACCTGTTTAGCTGCGGTGGAAAACGGTGCCTCGCCTACCACCAGGTTGTGCGCGTCATCGATCAGCAGCTTGAGCAAATCACGCAGGGCAATGTCTGGCGCCGGGTTCAGGGTTTCGGCCCGGGGAACCACGGCGGGCAACCGTGCAAAAAACGCGTCGGCGTCATCCGTCAGGGCCCTGACATTGTCCAGGTGCTGTTTGAGTGCCGGGGCGAGTTGCCGACGCGAGATCCAGATGCTGTGGGTATTGAGGTCTCGATCCAGGTAGGCGATCTGCAGGAACAGCGCCGACCTGTCCTCGGGGGCGATGACGGCCGCTACGTCCCGGCGAAACTTTTCCGACAATTCATAGGGCTGCCCGAGCCTTTCCGGGCCAGGCATGCCACCGATGACACCGGAGCGCTGCCACTGGCCGTCCACCGTCTGGTTCACCAGCTTGCCGGTGGAGCGCAATTGCCCGCTGGTGTTGTCGTAGCGAAACAACAGGAATCGCCCCAGGCTGTCCGGGGTGTGCGAGGCCCACAGGCTGTCGCCGGCAAACAGCACGGGCTGCATGCCCTGGGGCAATGGGGGTTGCGGTTGCAGTTGCTTGATCAAGCTCATGGCCTGTTGGTCCTTGGTCACCCGGGCAATATGGCGCAACGGCGGACGGGCGAGCTTGACGGGGGCGAACAGCAGGGGCCGCAGGTCGGTCAACAACGTCCCGCCGGCATTGAGCAGCGCACCCAGATAGTGTCCCAGCGCGGCGGCGGTGTCGTTGCGGCTGTAGGCATGCAGGGCGAGCATCGAATCCTTGAACACCAGCAAGCCGCCCAAGGCCAGGCTCAGTGCCGGGAAGGGCGCGGTCAGCACGGCAATGGTGAGTTCGCCGATCACGCTGACCAGCTCCATGATCATCTGCAAGCGCCCGGTGGTGGTGCTTTTGACTTCGTCGATACGGTGACGCAGCTTTTTGTCGTAGGTGTGGTAATGCAGGTTCTTCAGCGGCAGTGCGGTGCGAGGCACTTCGTCGAACACCGGCTTGGAATACAGCCCCTTGAGCTGTGCCGGCAGGCCGGCCACCAACGCATGCAACCTCGGCTCGAACGCCGCGCGCTCAACGCTGGCGACCCGGCTGATGTAGTAGGTGTCCATGCCTTCAAGGTTTTTCAGGCGTTCGTTGAATTCCCGTTGCGGCCTGAAGGCGATGCCATCCGGTGCGTGCGGGGTGTAGAGCAGGGGCAGGTCGTTGGCGTGGTGGAACAGGTAGCAGCCATCGATCACTTGCCCGCTGATTTGCAGGGGATAGAGCCGATACCGATTGCGCACGGCATCGCTGTTATCGGCCAGGCTGTCGATGCTTTTTTCCAGCCAGGCCAGGTCGCTTGTTGCCAGGCAGCCTTGCAGGCAGCACTCGAGTGCGGCGACGTGCATGTGCAGTTGGGCAACCTCCAGGGCCATGTTGCGGCGCCATGCATAGTGGGGGCCTTGCGGGTCCAGCAGGGTTTTCTCGACCTCGGCGACATAGCTGTCACCGATCCAGGTGCCTCTGACCGAGTTGCTCACCGTTTGCGCGGTGAGTCGACTCAGGTCGACGCCGGGCGGTCCCTTGAACTGCGCGGTGGTGCTGGCGTCGGGGTTGATAAAGCCCAGGCTGGCGTCGTAGCCGTTGCGGTACAGCGTGGTGTAGCTGACGCGTTCGCGCGGGGTGATCACGCCCACGAGGTTTGGGTCTACCGCCGGGATCGGGTTGCCGAGCAGTTGGTTGAGGGCGGCTTTTGCCGCCTTGTGCAAGTAACTGTCGAAGTCGGGAAACTGTTGTGGGCTACCCGGGCTTGCGGCGTAGGCCTGTGCCGCGCCCAGTGCCTGTTCCTTGAGATCGGCGAGTTTCTGTCGGTCGGCTGCCGATGCCTGGCTCAGCCACTTGGGCATCTGATACAGGTATTCATCGGCCTGCATGGCCAGCGTCGTGGTGCTCATTTCCACCAGGCAGGCCTCGTAGGTGGAGGGCGCGCCGAAACTGATCATCAAATACTCAAGGCTGGCCGGGGTAAAACCCAGGGCGGAAAGCATCGCGCTGTATTTGGGCCGGATCCGGCTGACCAACTGTTCAAGCAGGTAGTCTTTCATGCTGCGCGAATCGGGAGCGGACGCTATCTCCTGGCTCCAGCCGAGGATATGCGCCTGCAATTCCCGCTCGCTGCCAAAGGCCTGGAACTGTTGGGCGCGTGGCGCGTGAGGCGTGCACAGCAGCAAGCGTTTGACCGCGCCCGTTGCATCGGTCTGGCGCAGCACCCACAGGTCCTTGAGCGGAGCCTTGTGCAGGAACAGGCAGCAGGCAGTGAGTGTGGGCGAGGGGCCTTCACTGAGGGTTTGCAGCAGTGCGTAGTCGTCCGCGCTGATATGGTTTTGCAACGATGCACTGTAGGCCAGCGCGTGCAGGCGGCTGTCGAGCATCTGCTGCATGGCTTCCTGTACGGCGGGCAAACTGTGGGCGCGCTTTTGTTCTTCGGCGAAGGTCAGGCTTGGTTGAACCTCGGCCAGCAGCTCGGCGAGGTAAGCCGGGGTGACGTCTCGGAACTCGGGCGGCAATGGCTGCTGGGCGTAGGTCAGTTGGGTGTGCTCGAGAAACTCGGAACCGGCGTGTTCATCGCCACGGTGCAAGCCACGTACCGCCAGTTGCACCAGGTTGTTGTGCTGGTTGTACGAGTTGCCCGACTTAAGGGTGCGCTCGGTGCTGATCTGCAGTTGCTCGGGGATCAGACCCTGGATATCCAGGTCGCCGTCCAGGTGCTCAAGCAATTGCAGGCGCGCCATGGCCTCGGGCGAGGCCGCCGGGCCGAGCAGCGCCAGCACTTGCAGGCTGAGGTGTTCGTAAGTGCGCAGGTGCTCGGCGAGGGTTTTGCGCTGGGCCTCATTGGCGCTGCGGTACCAGTCGGGAGCGGATTCGTGCAGCAGTTTTTCCAGTAACTGTTGCGCGCGCAGTTCCAGGCGCGAGGACAGGTCCCAAGGCGAGCAGCGCAGCGCCTGGTCCAGTTCGAGGGTCATTCTGGCGACGTCTGTCGGCGCGGGGTGGCCTTCCAGGCCAAGGGCAAACGCGATGTCCTGATGTTGTTTGTCCTGCAGGGCGTTGTAGGTGTGTTCGTTCAGCGGGAGGCTGTCGATAGGGCCTGGCACCAGCGGCCAGATACTCGCCGCGCGCAAGTGCTGGTAACGGCGCGGCAAGTGTTGCAGCAGTTCCTGACGCCAGGCCGACTGCTTCATGCGCTCCTGCAGCGTGCGGTCCAGGTGTTTGAGCGAGGTGAAAGCCTCCAGGCCTCGGGAAGGGGTGAACAGCAACACATCACCGTCCTCGATCTCCAGGTGGGTGACTGGTGTCTGGCTGCGCGTGAGGACGAACGCCCCGGCGAACTCGATGGCCTGCTGGCGGTAGCGAAACGTCAGGCGATGGATACCCGGGCGCAGCTCGGGACCGCTGACGATATTCGTCACCAGCAGCTGGTCGGCAGGGCTGAGCAGGCGATCCTTGACCTTCAGCCTGGCCTCGGCCTCCAGCATCGGCTGGTGGCTGTCGAGTATCCAGTTCTTGCGTAGATGGCCGTTGGGCCGCCGTTCGATTTCCAAAGCCGCCAGCTTCTTGTGCAATGCCTGGCTGATGCGCGTGCGGTTCAACCGGCCGGGCTCGCCCTGGATCAGCCAGTCGCCGGGGACGGTGTAATGCACTTGTGCGTTCTGCAGGCTCCAGCGGCTTTCTTCTGCCAGGGCGGCGTGCAATGCCTGCACCTCCAGCAACTCGGTAGAAGACTGCGCTGCCGGTGCGTGGCCGTTGGGGAAAATCTGTAGACGATGACCGATTTGCAGCAGGTAGCCGTTCAGTTGTTCCGGGGTAAGTGGTGATGTGTTCGGGGGCTGGGCGGGCATGGCCGGTCCTCAGGGAGTCAATGGTCCCTGAGGGTGCGCAGTCTCGGCGTGTGGATGGCGGTAGTTAGTTACTCAAGGCCTCGACCACGGTCAGTATCAGGCGTGACGGGCAATCGGTACTCAGGTGTAGCGTGTTGCGCGCCACCCTGGGATGTTCTGCCTGGCCGGGTGCTTCGCCGCTGTTGGGGTTGACGTCAAAGCGCGGGAAGTTGCTGCTGGCGATGTCGAGGCGCAACCGGTGGCCGCGCTGGAACAGATTGCAGGTGGCGAAGGGTTCGATCACCACCTTGACCCGCTCACCCGGGGTCAGCAGGGCGGGGTGCTCCCAGGTGTTTCGGTAGCGGGCCCGCAGGATGCCGTCGGTGATGTTCATGGCGTAGCCGTCCGGGTAGACGTCGACCAGTTTGGCGGTGAAGTCGGTGTCGGGCGCATCGCTGTCGATCCACAGTTCCACGCGCAGCGGGCCTGCGACGATCAGGTCGTGGCTCAGTGGCTCGGTCTGGAAGCTTAAGACATCGCTGCGCTCGGCCAGGGGGCGCTGGTCGCCACGGGTACCGAAGAAGTCCGCCCGCTCGCGTTGGTCGAAAGCGCCGCCGACAAAAATCGGCGCGCCGGAGGTCAGGGCGCCACCGATGGTCGGCACCGGATCGGCCGGGTCGGCGCAGTAGCTGAGCTGGCCCTCGGTGGTCGGCGGTTCAGGTTGCAGTTGGCGTTGTGCGGTGAGGTGCAGGGTGAGTTGCCGGCTATCCGGTAGCGGCCATTGATGACTGTCGATCCAGTGCCCGCCATGTTGCAAGCGCCCCTGTTGATCGCGCTCACCGGTGCCACCGCCCATCAAGAACACCTTCACCGCCGCGGGGGCGGGCAGCGGCGAACCCTTGAGGGTGCGTTCAAACCAGTCCAGGCGGCAGCTCAGCCAGTCTTTCGCCACCTGCCCGTCGAAAGCCGCTGGCGCACCAAATTCCGCATCGCCACTGTGAGTGATATTGCGATCACCATGCAGCCAGGGGCCCATGATCAACTGATGCTGCGCCGTACTGCCGGCGCAAAACGCCGCGTAGTTGGCGAGGGTCGAACTGACATAGGCGTCGTACCAACTGGACATGAACAGCACCGGGATATCCGGCAGATCGTGGTAATGCCCCTCGGCGTAGATGCCCGGCGCTTGCCAGTACGGGCCGAAGTCGCCCTGGGCCCACTGCTCCAGCAGATAGGCTTCGTACTCCGGCACATGCCGCAGGGGCGATTGCCCGGCGTGCCACGGCATGCGCTTGAACCACTGGTGGATGTCTTCCTGTTCGAGGGCTTCGAGGATCTTCGGATCCGCCAGTGCCGCCGGGCTTTCCTTGGCCTGGCGAAACGCCCAGGTGGCTTGCTTGAGCTCCAGCGCGCCGCCCTGGCGAATCCCGCATTGGTAGGCGTTGGCGAAGCCGCCGCTGTCCAGCACCATGCTGGCGAGGCCCGGCGGATGCAGGCAGGCCATCGCCAGTTGCGTGTGGGCGGCGTAGGACAGGCCCATGCTGCCAATCTTGCCGTTGCACCACGGCTGCTCGACGATCCAGGCCAGGGTGTCGCAACCGTCTTCGCCCTCGGCGGTGTATTTGGTGAACACGCCTTCGGAGGCATAGCGCCCGCGGCAATCCTGGAAGATCGCGACAAAGCCCTGGGCCGTGAACCGCGCGGCCATTTGCTCGCGGGAAATATGCTGGCCGTCGAGCTGGATTTCCGAGCGCGATGGTTTGCTCTTGTCGTACGGGGTGCGTTCGATCACCACCGGAAAAGGGCCTGGACCGTGGGGCAAGTAGATATCGGTGGCCAGGTGGATGCCGTCGCGCATGGCGATCATCTGGTTGTGCAACGTCTGCATGGGAAAAACACTCATGGGGTCAGTACCCGGTGCCTACGGCAATGGCCAACAACACCATCGCCAGCACCGCATAGATCAGAAACAGCGGCAGGATGTAGCGTGCCCACTGGCCCCAGCCGACGTTGGCGGTGGCCAGCAATACCAACAGGCCGCTGGAGGTCGGGGTGATCATGTTGGTCAGGCCGTTGCCCATCAAAAACGCGAACACCGTGGTTTGCGGGCTGACGCCGGAGAGCTGTCCCAGCGGCCCGAAGATCGGCATGGTCACCGCCGCCTGCCCCGAGGTGGACGGGATCAGTACATCCAGGCCCAGTTGTGCGAAGAACATGCCGTAGGCCGAAACCACCGGGCCATGATCGCCCACCAGATTGGCGAGGCTGTTGACGATGGTGTCGAGCACCTGGCCGGTGCTGAGGATGATTTCCACGGCGGTCGCCAGGCCGATCAACACACCGGCGATCAGCACCTTTTTCATGCCGTCGACAAAGGCGCTGGCGGCGGTGCTGGCACCCAGGCCGGCGATTACGCTGAACGCCACGGTCAGCAGCAGGTAGAACGCCGACAGCTCGTGGTATTTCCACTCCCAGCGGTTAGAGGCGTACACCAGGAAACCAATGCCGGCCCCCAGCACGATCAGGTTCAGCAGGTGGCGCAGGGGCAGCGGTTTGCGTTCGAAGGTGATCTGCGCGCTGGCATCAAACCCATGCTTGCGGATACTCCACAGTACGAACGCGATGCCCACCAGCAGGAACGTGCAGTAGGCCAGGACGCGCATGCTCAGGCCGCTGAAAATCGGCAGCCCCACCATCGGCTGCGCCACGGACAGCGCCACCGGGTTGGAGATGGAGGCCAGGTAGCCGATCTTCACCGAGATGGCCACGATGGCCAGGCCGATCAGGTTCGACAGCCCCAGGCGGTTGGCCATGGCCACCATCAACGGCACGATCAGGATGAATTCCTTGGCCAGGCCCATGAAGGTGCTGCCGGCGGAAAACACCAGCATCAGGCTGGGCACCAGCACGTAGATATTGCCCCGGGTCAGCCCCAGCAGGCGTTCGAGACCGGCATCAATCACACCGGCCTTGTTCAACACGCCGAACATCCCACCGATGAACAGCACCATGAAAATCAGCGCGGCGCGTTTTTCGATGCCTTGGGGAATGGCCATGAAGCCCTCGACCAACGATACCGGCCGAGCGACCGTATCGCTGGCCTTGCGCGGTTCGAGGGAGAACAGTTGGCCCAGGGAGTCGTGCTTTTCCAGCACCTGATAGGAGCCCGGAACCACCAGGCCGTTCTGGCGCTGGAACTTGCCCGAGTTCACCGCGTAGGTGAAGGCGACAGCCAGCAGCACGATGCTCAGCAGAATGATGGCCGGGTTGATCTGCTTGCGCTGTGCGGGTTTTTCCACCGGCGTTTCAGTGGGCGAGTGGGTACGGACGATCTGCGGTTCGGTCATGCTGGTTGCCCCGGTGTGCGCTGTTATTGTTGTGTCGGGTGACACTTGTGGAGCGGACACTAGGGCAAAGTTTTAACGGCGACAACGTTATGCTCGGGCTGGGTTGGGCTATGCGTTTTGTGCGGCCAGACGGTGCTTGAGGTGCTCGGCAAACGCCGTCACCACCTTGGACCTGGGTTCATCCGCGCGAAACGCCAGGCCGAATGCATAGGGCAACGCGGGTCGAAACGGGCGGACCACAATCGGCAAATGCATGAAGTGGCTGGCCAGCAAACCATTGACGATCGACACCCCCAGCCCTTCGGCGACAAAGCTGCACGCGGCGCCCACCGAGTGCACTTCCACCCGCACCTGGGGCGTCAGGTTGGCTGCGCGAAACACCTGGTTCAACTCCGCCCGCAGGGCCCGTTGCCGGCCCAGCATTACCAGCGGCACGTCCCGCAAGTGTTGCACTTCGATGCAGGCGTGGCGGGTCAGCGGATGGTCAGCGGGCATCACGCACACGCCTTCTGTTTCCAGCACCGGTTCAATCTCGAAGTCGGGAATCTCGGTAGGCAAGCGCACAAAACCGAGGTCGGCGGAGCGATCGAGCACGGCCCGTTCGATCATGTCGTAGGAACCGGTCAGCAGCTCGACGACGATGTCTTCCCGGCCCTTGAGAAACTCGGCGACGATCCGCGGCAGCAGCTCCTGGGTCATGCTGGTGGGCACCCCGACCTTGATCAGGCTCTTGCGCGAACGGCCCACGCGCATCTCATCTGCCAGGCGCTGGATACGCTGCATGCCGTCCACCAGGCCAGCCACTTCGGCAAGCAGTTCTTCAGCCTCCGGGGTCGCCATCAAACGACCCTTTTTGCGCAGGAACAACGCGAAACCCAATGCCTCTTCCAGCTGGCTCAACAACCGGCTGACCGCGGATTGCGACAGGCCCATGCGGGTCGCCGCACCGATGGTCGAACCGGTGGACATGATCGCCTTGAAGGCTTCGAGCTGCTTGAGATTCACCGTGATTTTCCTGTGGTTTGAGGGCTTTGCGCATAGCCTGATGCGCTTCTCGCATAACGTTGCCGGGCGTTCGAGGAGCCGTTAGTGTCCGCCGCAATGCGACGCGCCGTCCAGCGTGTCGCAGGCAGCAACTGCCCATAAAAAACCACAATACGGCATTCGGGAGACGGTTATGCGTGAGCTTTTCACGAGGGGAGGAGTGGTGTGCACGGGCTTGCTGGCGAGCCTGTCACCGGCACTGATGGCCCAGGGTTTCTGGGAGGATTCCCACGGCAAATTGACCTTGCGCAATTACTATTTCAACGACGGTTACCGCGACGGCGGCGAGGACCGCAAGGAGTGGGCCCAGGGCTTTTTGCTCAACCTGCAATCGGGTTATACCGAAGGCACGGTGGGTTTCGGCCTCGATGCGCTGGGGTTGTCGGGGATCAGGCTCGACTCCAGCCGCGCCCATGCCGGCACCGGGCTGTTGCCGGTGCACGACGATGGCCGCGCGGCCAGCGAATTCTCAAGCCTGGGCGTGACCGCGAAGATGCGCATCGGTGAAGCCGTGGTGAAAACCGGCACGCTGCTGCCGAAGATTCCAGTGCTGGTGTACAACGATGGCCGGCTGCTGCCGCAAACATTCCAGGGCACTCAGGTCGAGTACAGCGGCGTCCGTAACCTGTACGTGCACGCCGGGCACCTGGACAAGTTCAAGCTGCGAAACTCGACCGACAGCGTGGACATTTATCCCCAGGGTTACAGCGGCAAAAAGGGCAGCGACTTTGATTTCGCCGGCGCCACCTATGCCTTCACGCCCAAGCTAAGCGGTACCTGGTACTACGGCGAAATGCGTGAATTCTATCGCCAGCAGTTCTTTGGCCTGGTGCATAAACAGCCAGTGGGTGCCGGCAGCCTGACCAGCGACTTGCGTTACTTCATCAGCAACGAAGCGGGCGAGGCACGCAACGGCAAGGTCGACAGCGACATGTTCAGCGGGTTGTTCACCTACCGGCTAGGGCCGCAGGCGCTGGGCGTGGGTTATCAGAAAGTCACCGGCGATACCGCCTTGCCCTATGCCAGCGTGTCGACGGTGTATTCCTTCAGCAACGCAGGTGTCGGCAAATTCATCCAGGCCGGTGAGCAAACCTGGATGCTGCGTTATGACTACGACTTTGCCGCCGTGCTGCCGGGCCTGACCTTCATGACCCGCTACTACAAGGGCCAGAACGGTGACTACAAGGGCCGCGAAGCCCGTGAGTGGGAGTCGGACACCAACCTGCGCTACGTGATCCAGGACAGCACCTTCAAAGGCGTGGGCATCGAGTTGCGCAAGGCCACGTATCGCTCGACCTATGCGAGCGATCGTGACAACTACCGGGTCTACCTCACGTACGACCTGGCGCTGTGGTGACAGGCCCTACTGCTCGACGAAATAGTACGGCTGACGGTTGATCGCCATCTCCTTGACCACCGTCACCGGGACGTTCAGCCGGTCAGTATTGTCCACCAGGGCCACGTTGCCGGGCTTGGCCGCGAGGTAACTTTTGAGCTCCTCCGGCGTCTGCAGGATCGTCAAGTAACCCTGCATGTAGAACACCCCGGCGCCGGCGATTCGCTCGTTGGCCTGATACAACACCACTTCCTTGCCCTGCGCCTGCATCGCCTGGATCTGGCTGATTACCGGCACAAACGACTGGCGCACATCGGCCTTGGGCGCGAACCAGAAAGCCGCAATCAGGTAGCAGGCCACTACCACGGTGAAGAAGCCACCTACCAGACCCCGTCGGTTTTCATAAACGTGTTCGGCAACGTGTGATACCTGCCCACGACTTTTCAGCCAGCCCAGCAGCACGCCGCCATACTCGGCGGCCAGCACTGCCGCGGCGGGCGTCAAGGCCATCAGATAAACCGTGCGCTTGCTGGAGGCGAACGTCAGCAGGGTGAACTGCGCCACCAGCCATACGCTGAAAAACAGCCGGTAGCGGTTGCGCACCAGGCTTTTACGGAAGTGCCACAGCCCTAGGTACACCAGGATATTCCAGGGCAAAAAGGCTTCGGGCAGTTTGACGATGTAGTAATAGAACGGCTCGTAGTGACCGGCTTCGACAAACGAACCGCTGAAGCGCCCGACGCTATTGGTCAGCAGCACTTCACGTACCCCCTGCAACCCATCGCGCTGGTACAGGAAACCCAGCCAGATCATCAGCGGCACCAGCGCCAGCAGCGTGAACAGCCCGGGCTTGATCCAGTCGCCCAGCTTGAATTGTTTGTCCATCAGGCTGGTACTGGCCAGATAGACGAAGATCACCACGCCAGGCATGGCCAGGCCCAGAACCCCTTTACTCAGCGTGGCGATGACCATCCCCAAGGTGAACAGCAACCAGGTGCCCAGGTTGGACCTGTCACGCTCCGACGCGGGGCGAGCGACCTGATAGAACGCCAGCAGGGCCATGGTGACCCCGAGGGTGAGCAGCGAATCTTCACCGACGCCGCGCACATTGCTCCAGTAACTGGCCATGGTCGCCAGCATCAGCGCCGCGACAAACGCCAGCGCCTTGGGCCGGCCAAACTTGCGCAGCATTCCGTACAGCAGCATCACACTGAACAGCCCGGCAAACGCCGACGCCAGGCGCACTGCCCAAGTGGTACCGCCAAACAGGCGAATCGCACCGGCGTCCAGCCACAGGCTCAGCGGCGGTTTCTCCAGGAAGGGTTCACGAAACAGTCGCGGCACCACCCAATCGTTATCCAGGTGCATGGCCATGGCGATCCCGGCCACACGGGCCTCGGTCGAGCCTTGCAACTCGTGATTGCCAAGGGCAAAGAAAAACAACAGCGCAGCGAGCAGGAGCAGCAGAGGAGCGGAACGCGTCATGGATTCTGGCTACCGGGGCAGGGGGCTGTTCGGGGGAACAGTCCGGGCGATCGGTGAGTATACGAGGGCGATTCTTAATAATTCGTGAATGAATGTGAGGTTTTTGTGGGGTCAGGGTTGTTTCAGCAGTGGCCATTGGGTTAGCCAGCGTTTGGAGGTGATGCGTTGTTGGTAGATGGCGTGTTTTTCCTGGGTGAAGCGGGGCGTGGGTTTGAGTTGGAGATTGAACAGGTCTTCCAGGCCGAGAGGGGCTGAAACTTCACATAGGTCTTCTGCGGTTCTTCTGACGGATACTGCGGTGGCGGTTTCGGGCCAGAAGCGCATGGCGTCGCTGGCGTTGCGGTAAGGTGCGTCGCCGTTACGCAGGTGCATGCGGGCCTGGTTTTTGACGGACCAGTCGATGGAGGGTTCGGCTGCGTGTAAGAGGGCTTCGAGGCGGCGGTCTTCGTCGGGGCGGGTGCAGGTGGCGTCGAACCACAGTACGTCGACGTCACCGGTCAGTGGAGATAGTGGGCGACCGTGCAGGTGATCCCATACCGCGTTGCGTACGAAGCCGGCGCCGATCCAGCAGTCGGGGAGGGCGAGGGAGCGGACGACGGCCAGCAAACGCCAGCGCAAAGGATCGCCGCCGATCAGCATCTGCACCATCGCGTGATGGTTATGCACTCAAGGCATCTTCAGGCTGGCAAGTGCGGCTTTACCCTTGGCCGACAAAACAGGCTCCAACTGCTCCCAGGTGAAGCTCAGGTCATTGTCGCAACCGTCGCCATTTGCCGGCGTCGACAGCTTCATGCCTTGAGTGTCGAAGCTCAGGTCGAAGCTCGAGTAACTGGTGATCGCCGGGCAACCTTCATCGGTGGTGGTTTGCTTCTCCAGCCATGCGCTGAAGTTGACGGGCAGTTTCAGATGGCCGGAGTAAGCGTCATACCATTCCTGATGCCCGCCGAGCCAAGTCCATGGGTCAACGCTTTCGCCGGTTTGCAGGTTCCAGGAATGCAGCCCCCAACTGATACCCCTGGCGCCCGTACCGGCGGCCCATCGGTAAAACCTGACGGTGATCCACTGGGATGACCAGTACGTGGGTTCGACGCTGATTTCGCTGGTATAGGCCGCACCGTTGCGTCCAAGGTATTCCCGTCGTTCGCTGAAGTAATTGGCTTGATCCTCAGCGCTGACGGCCAGGCTTGCCAACTGCCGGTTGATCTTCTGAATTGCCGGGCTGTCGCCCTCAAGCTTGAGCGTGACCTGGGCGCCTTGGGTCTTTAGCTGGTAGTTGTGCCCGGCGAAGGATTGCTTCTGCGTCTTGACCGGTAGGGGCGCGGCTTCCATGGGAGCGTTATACGCATCGCTGGCACAACCTTCGGGCGGCGTTGCCATGCGCTGCAATGCCAGGGGCAGTGGATTGCTGCCCTTGGTCTTACTCCAGGAACCTTTCAGGGAATCGCCCTGTGGCGCCTCCAATTGCCAGACGCCGCTGTTGCCTTCTTCGGCCCAGGGAGCATCGGGTGTTTCCTGGGTGAGCTGGATCGGTGTCAGGAAGCGCTGGTAGTAGTAACTGCCGCCTGTATTGGGCGAGGCGTTGAAGCATGCGGTGATTGGCGTCTTGCCGAGAATGCCCTGCCAGACGCCTGCGAGGTCGGCGTTGGCGAGGGTGGAGAGGGTGGCGAGGGCCAGAAATAGAGAGGGCTTGAGCATGGATATCGGACTTCCGGTTGTCTGATAGAAGGGAGCCAAGTTGAAAAGTTGCGCTCAAAATATCACGGCGCCTTCTATTACGACTCCCTGACCTTGTCGGTGTTACCCATTCTCGCGGGATGGCAAATCCTGATTGCTTATCCAGCTCCGCGTCGTAGACGTAAACTCCACTGCCACTATTGAGCGCGTTCAGCGAAGCGAGGTTTTCGCAGGCTTGTACCCACCCGTGCAGGCAGGGCGCGACGCTGAATTCTCCACATGCTCGGATGCCTCTTGGTGTGGCGTTTTTTGAGGGTTATACGACCTTTACGCCATCAGGGTCTGTTTCCATAATTTGCCCAGGAAATCAAGCGCGCGCCATGCGCACAAACGTGTTTGTGCAATGAGCGAGGGCCTGATCAATCACGAAGCAAAGAGAGGCACAGAAGATGAGGCTTAAGAACAAGACAGCTTTGATCACCGGCGGTACCAGTGGCATTGGCCTCGCGACCGCGAAGCTCTTCATTGGAGAAGGCGCCCGGGTAGCCGTTACGGGGCGCGATGATGCCGTATTTGAGCAAGTGAAAGCCGAGCTTGGTGAGAATGCGCTCGTTCTCAAGGGCGACGTACGTTCGATCAAGGACATGCGCAGGATTGCCGCCGAGATCAAGGAAACGTTCGGTGGCCTGGATGTCGTGTTTGCCAATGCGGGCCGAGCGTTCCCATCAGCAATCAACGATATCGACGAAGCACTCTACGACGAGATCATGGACATTAACGTCAAGGGCGTGGTGTTCACACTTCAGGCGGTGCTGCCGGACTTGCGGGAGGGCGCCTCATTTATTCTGAATACATCGTTTGTTGCACAGACGGGCAAGCACAACATTTCCCTGACTGCTGCTGCCAAGGCCGCCGTGCGGTCTCTCGCCCGGAGTTGGTCATTCGAATTCCTGGACCGGAAGATCCGCTTCAACGCAATCGCACCGGGCGGGATAAACACACCGCTGCTCGGTAAATGGGGAATGTCAGAGCACGATCTTCAGCACTTCAAGAATGAGTTCGCGAAATTCGTCCCGGTAGGCCACATGGGTAAGGCCGAGGACATTGCCTACGCGGCGCTCTATCTCGCCAGCGACGAATCCTGCTACGTCGTCGGCACTGAATTGGTCGTCGATGGCGGTGCCTCGCAACTGTGAGACCTTGGTTTCCTGCTCGGGGGGCCTAGACGTATTTTCGGCTCGTCCGCTCTCAATCACACCCAGCCACGCTTTTCGTCGTGGTGGTTCTTCAGTCCAGCCCAACTTCATCTGCGACCGCGGGAAGGGCTGGCGCAAGGAGAAATATCTTGACCGACAATAATGAAAACAACACAACTGGCAAGCGGCCTATCAATGTGGGCAGTTCCCGACGCGATGTTCTCAAGTTCGGAAGTATTGCCACGCTCGGCTCGATCCTGGGGGGCGGTGCCTTGCTCGGCAATGCCACGTCCGCTTTTGCCCAGGCTGACAGCAAGGGGCTACTTGCCCCAGATGAGCCTTTCAATATTTTGATCGTAAATTATGACGGCGGTACGCTTCTCGATTTCGCTGGCCCTAGCGAGATTTTTCACCGGCTGCCCAATACAAATGTTCGCTATGCAAGCCTCAATGGGGGCAACGTGACCCTCGAATTTGGGGTCGTGTACGGCAACACCGAACGACTGGCTGATATCAAGCAGACAGACTTAATCCTGGTTCCCGGCGGGTCTGATTTATCGGCGCCGATGCAACCGGAGTACCTGGCGCAGATCCGGCGGCTGGCTGAAGGGGCCAAGCACATTACGTCGGTTTGCAATGGATCGCTCGTACTGGCCGCCGCCGGCGTTCTCAACGGTAAGCGAAGCGCTTGCCACTGGGCCTTCGTCAACAAACTGGCTGAATATGGCGCGATCGGCGTTCCGGATCGTTTCGTAGAGGACGACAACGGCCGGTTCATGAGCGGCGGTGGCGTAACGGCAGGCATCGACTTCGCCATTCGCGTTGCCGCGAAAATGCGCGGGAACCTGGACGCCGAATTCACGCAACTGGCGATTGAATACGATCCTGATCCGCCGTTCCACTCCGGTCACCCCAGAGACGCTCGGCCGGAAGTCATCGCGATGGTCGACAAAATATTGCCTAACGCATCCAAGGGGCTCGCACGAATTCCGGGCGTTCGCTGAAACAAGTGGCAGGCATCATTATGGCCGCATCCCTTACTCCTAATGATGCCCGATTGACACGCGCCCGATCTGTTCAATCCGGCGCAGCACTCATTAACTCAAGTCAAAATGGGAAATCATTAGATGAAGTTTCATATTATTGCCGCTGCTCTCACAGCCTGCGTCTCGCTGTTTACCTTCTCTGTAGAGGCATCTGCAGGTGACCAGCAGCGCCCGCCTGAGGCGGCCATCAAAGCCGAGAATGCACGATTTGCGCAAGCTTACGGACAAGGTGATTATGCGGCGATCGGCCGTCTTTATACGAAGGATGGCGCACTCTTGCCACCTGGAGGCGGCAAAATCACTGGAGCCGCGGCAATCACGGAATACTTCAGCAAACAACATGTTGGGGCCAGGTCCGACACCGTGTCTTTCGCCAATTACGAGTTTTACGGTGACGGTCAGACCGTTACCGAAGTATCGGATGCCGAGATCCGTGATGCCGATGGAACGCTCAAGTACAGCGGGAAACAGACGCTGATCTTCCTGAAACAGGATGGCGTTTGGAAGTTGCATCGCGACATGTGGAACGATCACGCCCTTTAAGGTGAAGTGATGGCGATTCCCGGGTGAAACTCTTCGGTCTGCCGAAGCCTTGATGGGCCATCGAACCATCAACTGCTACCGCTGAGCCTGCTCTCACGTCGAATGGATTGCGGTGGATGCCCGTAGATTTTGACGAAGGCTCTGCGCATGCGTTCTGGATCGGTGAACCCTATGGCCAGCGCAATCTGCTCGATTGGTTCACTCCCGTCTTGCAGACGCAAACACGCCGCCTCAACTCGCAAGCGCTCGACCGCTTTGGCCGGCGTTTCACCCGTTTCTCGGCGGAATGCTCGTCCGAACTGTCGCAGGCTCAATCTCGCGGCGTCAGCAAGTCGCTCGACAGGCAGCGACTCTGCCAGGTGTTCTCTGGCAAAGTTCAGGGCGATGCGGATGCGATCCGACTCTGGCTCCATTTGTGACATCGCGGAGAATTGGGACTGGCCTCCCGGCCGACGATAGGGAACGACCAGGAGCCTGGAGACTTTGCGCGCAGTTTCCGCGCCCATATCCCGTTCAATCATGGCCAACGTCAAGTCGATTCCGGAGGCGATGCCCGCCGATGTCCAGATGCGTCCATCCGCGATATAAATGCTATCGCCCTCAACCCTGATATTGGGGAAGCGCATCTGCAATTGTGCGGTGTAGCTCCAGTGCGTTGTTGCTCTCAGACCGTCCAGCAGGCCGGTTTCCGCCAGCAAAAAAGCCCCTGTACACACACTTGCCACGCGCGAGGCCTTGGAGGCCAATTGCTTGGCAACCGCGATGTTCTCCGGTGACTGCATCGGCTCGATATCTCCGCCTACAAACACCACGGTATCAAACTTGCGGTTGCCGACCGGCCTTGTTTCGATCGGCAGGCCTGCATTGCCAACAATCAGCCCACCGGACGTCGAGATGACACGAAGATCATAAGGGGTATGGCCGGCAGCGGTGCTCACCTGATTAAAAGCAGAAAGTGGCCCTGCAAGATCCAGAGCATCGTGACCATGGCAAACGAAGAATCCAACGCGATGCATGTTGAGCGACCTCAAATATTCAGAAGGCTTTTTTTATAGATAACCCTCGAGTTACGCCATAGCAACTCATTTTTCGAGGCGCGTCGATGCTGAAACGAAATTGGCCGGAAGTAAGGGAAATATGTCGTTTGTGCCTTCGGGCGTCAGACGTACAGTCGACGGTCTGAGGTCAGCATGTCTGACGCTTAAGGGCTATCTCCAAAACAGCCGATTTGTAGGCTTAAGAGGCACGTGACATGGGCATTTTTGACTGGAAACACTGGATCGTCATTCTGGTGGTGGTCGTATTGGTTTTCGGCACCAAGAAACTCAAGACCCTGGGTACCGATGTCGGTGAGTCGATCAAGGGGTTTCGCAAAGCCATGAGTGATGAAGAAAAAACTGGCGGACAACCTCCAGTCCAGCCGCTGTATCAGCCGCAGACCCTCGACGCCACAGCACCACGATTCGAAGAGCCCATCCGCAAAGAATAGGTCGTGACGCATGTTTGGTATCAGTTTCTCTGAACTGTTGCTGGTTGCTCTCGTTGCCCTGCTGGTATTGGGCCCCGAGCGACTGCCGGGTGCCGCGCGTACTGCCGGGCTTTGGGTTGGGCGTTTGAAACGCAGCTTCAACATCATCAAACAGGACGTCGAGCGTGAACTCGGCGCTGACGAAATTCGCCGCCAATTGCGTCACGAGCATATCCCCGCGCAGGAAGAACACACGCCGCTGGTTGAGTTCGAGCCAGTGCAGCCTGCTCTTCCGGCTGAGCCAGTCTCGATGAACGCGCATTGCACCAATGAGCCGACATCATGACCACGAGTCCCATGAGCGAAATCCCGGAAAACGACCAGCCAATGTCGTTGGTCTCACACCTCACCGAACTGCGATCGCGTTTGCTGCGTTGTGTGCTGGCGATCTTCGTGATCTTCTGCGGACTGTTCTACTTCACGCAGAGGATCTACACATTCGTCTCGGCGCCGTTGCGCAAATTCTTGCCTGAAGGTGCGACGATGATTGCCACCGATGTGGCGTCGCCATTTATTACACCGTTCAAGCTGACCATTATGGTCGCGTTGTGCCTGGCTATGCCGGTGATCCTTTATCAGATCTGGGGTTTCATCGCGCCAGGTTTGTACACGCGCGAAAAGCGCGTCGCGGTACCGCTGCTGATTTCCAGCATTGCCCTGTTCTACGCAGGCATGGCGTTCGCCTACTTCCTTGTGTTCCCGTTGATTTTCCACTTCTTCGCCAGCGTCACCCCGCAAGGGGTGTCGATGATGACCGACATTGCCAGTTACCTGGATTTCGTCATGACGTTGTTTCTCGCTTTTGGCGTCGCGTTCGAGATTCCCGTTGCCGTGGTGCTGCTGGTGTGGATCGGCATCGTAGACGTCAAATACATGAAGAAGATTCGTCCGTACGTGGTCATAGGCTGCTTTGTGGTTGGCATGATTCTTACGCCGCCGGATATTTTTTCGCAGACGCTGCTTGCTGTGCCGATGTGGCTGCTGTTCGAAATCGGTGTGCTATGCAGTTCGATGGTGACCCCCCGTGGCGAGTACGAAGACGACTTGGAACAATCGCCAGTGGCCCGGTTGTGAGTTCGTTGTCGGCATCTGCTGGTTACTGAATTTCAGGCACAAAAAAAGACGTCCGTGGACGTCTTTAGATGATGAAGTGGTGGAGCCGGGGGGATTTGAACCCCCGTCCGCCAGTACTCCGCTGTCGGTACTACATGCGTAGCCGTTTCTATTAAGTTAACCCTCAGCGACCCGAAGGGCAGGGTGCTTTGGGCGAGTTGTGTAAGTTTTAGCCGCTTCGTCCACAACGTACTGCACGGCGATTCTGTTCTATATGACAATCACTTTGGGTTTACAGACATCCCCTGATGATTGCTGGACCCGAAGGTACCAGGAGGGAAGGGCTAAGGCTGCTTACGCAGCGAGAGCGTATTCCCCGTAGGTTTCGTCATTGGCAACTATAAGAAGTTGCAACAGTGGATTTACGAGTTCTGTTACCAACTCGGCATGCACCTAAAGTTTCGCAACCGGCGTCGAATCCTAAACGGCCCCGTGCTTGTAACTCGTTGTTTCTTAGTGAGTGACAAGCCTGTGCAGTGTACGTCAATCGGTCACAGAAGGCCAACCCGAAGGTTGGCCTCGGGCAATCAGCGAGTTACTGATTGCCGCCTTTGTCCGAGTCTTGCAGGCTTTGCAGGGCCTTGGAGGTGATCTCGATGCATTTCTTGTCATCGCCTGCCGCATGGGCTGCCTTGGCTTGGGAAACGGCGGTGTCGATTTCGCCAGATTTGCCGCTGGTGTCGGTGGCGAGCAACGCTTTACCGTTGTTGATTTTGTCCAGGTTGATTTGGCACAGATCGTCTTTTGTTCCGGCCGCAAACGCGGGGGAGGCCAGCATCGCAGCGGTAATGAACAAACCAGCAAGAGCGGAACGCTTCATGGGTATCTCCTTGTGCAAATAGGGCTCGATGCTGCCGGTTTTCCGTGCAGCCAGCGAGGTCACTGATGAGCCTCGTTTGTCGAGGCCTATGCAGATGACTACGCCGGCGCGCAGGGGTTCTGTTTTGTCGCTGGATTAGTCGAAAAACCCCGAAATCATTAGGTTTTGCACCCAAAGAGGGCGGCCCTAGTGGGCGCGCGCCTGAGTCACTCGATCCACCAGGTAGACCAATCCGTGGTAATCAATTCCACCGTGTTGCGTCAGGCCAATCTCACACGTACGGCTGGTGGAGATGCCTTCGCTGCAATACTGCACCGCGTCCTTCAGGCTGCGTAGCGAGTGGGCATTCAGTTCGGGCGTGGTAAAACCTTTGTCGCCGGCAAAACCACAACAATGAATGCCTTCAGGGATCACCACGTTTTTGCTGCAACGCCTGGCCAAGTCGATCAGCGCCTGGCTTTCTCCTAAATGCTGGGTGCTGCAGGTGACATGCACGGCGATCGGGGCTTCCTGGGGGGTGAAGTCGAGGCGGTCCATCAGGTGGGTGCGAATAAAACGCACGGGGTCGTAGAAGTCGAGGCGGGTTTCGGCCAGGTCCTGGGCCAGGCGCAGGGTGCACGGGCTGGTGTCGCAGTAAATCGGGTCGAGGCCGCCACGGCTGGCGTGGAGCAGGGCGCCGATCAGTTCCTGGCGTTTGTGTTCGGCTTGTTCCGCGTAGCCCTTGGATGCGAATGGTTGGCCGCAGCAGAGGTTGTCCTGATTGTCGGGAAAGACTACCTGGTAACCGGCTTTTTCCAGCAGGCCACGGGTTTTGTCGTACAGCGACATCTGTTCGTGGTCGCCGGCTGCCGGGCCCATCGCGCGTGATACGCAGGCGGCGAGGTACACCACGCGGGGTCGCTCATCGCTCACGGCGGGGCTGAAGCGAATGGCCTTTTCCGGTTGCGGCATGGCGTTGGTCCATTGGGGGATTTGCCCCTTGGACAGCCGGGTTACCGTGGCCGAGAGCTTCGCCAGTCGCGGAGCGCCCAGCAGCATGCGCGCACCGTTGGCCACGTGCAGGGTGAAGCGCGCACCTTGCAGTGCCGTGGCGAAGTGCGTCGACAGCCATTCGGCGGTTTTCGTACGGTCGGCGTCGCGGCTGCGCAGCTTTTTCACCAGGTCGCCGGTATTGATGCCTACCGGGCAGCGTTGGGCGCAAAGCCCGGTGGCCGCGCAGGTGTCGATGCCTTGGTATTGATAGGCCGCTTCCAGTTCAGTGGTGTCGATACCGGCGCGTTTCCTGGCCTGGATATCACGCCAGATCACAATGCGCTGGCGCGGGCTCAGGGTCAGTCCCTTTGATGGGCAAACCGGCTCGCAGAAGCCGCACTCGATGCACTTATCCACAAGCTCGTCCGCGGCCGGCAGCGGCTTGAGGTGCTTGAGGTGGATTTGCGGGTCTTCACTGAGTACCACGTCCGGGTTGAGAATGCCGTTGGGGTCAAGCAGGCGCTTGAGCTGCCACATCAATTGGTAGGCATCGCTGCCCCATTCCAGCTCGACGAAGGGCGCCATGTTGCGACCGGTGCCATGCTCCGCCTTCAACGAACCGCCAAACTCCACGGCCACCAGTTGTGCGACGTCGTCCATGAACGCCTGGTAGCGTGCGACTTCTTGCGCGCTGTTGAAGCCTTGGGTGAAGACGAAGTGCAGATTGCCTTCCAGGGCGTGTCCGAAAAGGATCGCTTCGTCGTAGTGATGTTTGTCGAACAACTCGATCAGGCGATTAACGCCAATGGCCAGTTGTTCCACCGGGAAGGTGACGTCTTCGATAATTACGGTGGTGCCGGTTTTACGCACGGCGCCTACGGCGGGGAAGGTGTCTTTGCGGATCGCCCACAGCCGGGCGTTTTCCACCGGGTCTTCAGTGAAGTCGACTTGTTTCTCCACCGGGAAGCTGGCCAGGGAAGCCATGATCAGTGCCAGTTGCTCATGCAGCAGCGAGGGCGAGGCGGCGCGGGATTCGATCAACAGGGCGCAGGCATTTTCCGATAGCTGCTGTACGAAAGCCGGCATGCCGGGTTTGTCCTGCACCGAACGCATGCTACGGCGGTCCAGTAGTTCAACCGCTGAAACAGGTTGGGTTTTGAGTACCGTCACTGCGTTGCAGCAGGTTTCCACATCCGGGAACACGATCAGGGCCGAGGCTTTGTTCGGGTGGTCGATCACCGTGTCGTAGGTCACTGCGCTGATAAAGCCCAGGGTGCCTTCGGAGCCGACCAGCAAATGGCTGAGGATATCCAGTGGCTCGTCGAAATCCACCAGGGCGTTGAGTGACAACCCGGTGGTATTTTTCAGACGGTATTTGTGGCGGATTTTCGCAGCCAATTCGGCGTTGGCCCGCGTTTCGCGGCCCAGGGTCGCCAGGCGTTCAAGCAGGTCGCCGTGACGTTGGCGAAAGGCCGCAACACTGGCCGGATCTTCGGTGTCCAGGCGGCTGCCGTCGGCCAGCACCAAGCGAATTCCTGCCAGGGTGTGATAGGTATTCTGCGCCGTGCCGCAGCACATGCCGCTGGCATTGTTGGCGACGATGCCGCCAATTTTGCAGGCATTGATCGACGCCGGGTCCGGGCCGATCTTGCGCCCGAACGGTGCCAGCCAGGCGTTGGCTTGCGCCCCGATCACGCCGGGCTGCAAGCGGATTTGTGTGCCCTGGCCGCGAATCTCGCGCCCGTTCCAATTGTCCCCCAGCACGATCAGTACCGAGTCGCTGATGGCCTGTCCCGAAAGGCTGGTGCCCGCCGCACGAAAGGTCACCGGCACGCGACCGCGTTGGGCCAGTTGCAGCAGCGCCACCACCTCATCTTCCGACTCAACACGGATTACCAGTTGTGGGATCAGTCGGTAAAAGCTGGCGTCGGTGCCGAAGGCGAGGGTGGAGAGTGGATCGTCGAAACGACGATCTTTCGGGATCAGTTGTGCGGCGTCGCTCAGAAAAGCAGCAGGCAGGCTCATCGGTCCTCCAGAAATAGCAGACGCCGGAATCGCTGCCCGGCGTCGGTTCTTACCCTATCGCGTGCAGGTCTTAGTGCACCAGCATACCGGTGAACCAGTAAGCCTGGGCCAAGGTGATCAGCCCGACGATCGTCGCGAAAAACAGGCTGTGCTTGAGGGTAAAGCGGAACAGGTCGGATTCCTTGCCCACCAGGCCAGTGGCGGCGCATGCCACGGCGATCGACTGCGGCGAGATCATCTTGCCGGTCACGCCGCCGCTGGTGTTCGCCGCTACCAGCAAGGTGTCGTTGACGCCGATCTGGTGCGCGGTGGTGGCTTGCAGCGAACTGAACAGTGCGTTGGATGAAGTATCAGAACCCGTCAGGAATACCCCGAGCCAGCCAAGGAATGGCGAGAAGAACGGGAATGCCGCGCCGGTAGCCGCCAGCACCAGGGCCATGGTTGATGACATGCCCGAATAGTTGGTGACGAAGGCAAAGGCCAGCACCATGCCGATGGACAGGATCGGCCAGCGCAGCTCATAAAAGGTTTCTTTCAAGGTGGTCAGACCAGTTTTGAAATCAATCTTCAGCACCAGCATCGATACCAGGGCGGAGAAGAAAATCGCCGTGCCGGTCGCGGAAATCGGATCAAGCTTGAATACCGCCGGGATTGCCGTCGGGGTGGCAACGATGGGCGCAACCTTGATCACCAGTTGATCCAGGTGCGGGATCGCAAAGTTGAATACCGAGCTGTACATCGCGCCGCCGGCGGCGAACATCGCCTTGAACGGCTTGAGGGTCCAGATGGTGACCAGCACGGTCAGGATCAGGAACGGCGACCAGGCCTTGAAAATTTCCCCCAGGCTGTAAGGCGAAGCCAGGGTGTTGCGAGGCAGGCCAAAGCCACCGGCGCTGGCAGTGACGGCAGTGCCGGACGTTGCGCCAACGATTTGCGCGCCGGCACTACGCTTGGGCTGCCAGACTTTCAGGAACAGGGTCAGGGAAATCAGGCTGGCCAGGGCCGAGGTGATGTCCGGCAGTTCCGGGCCGATGTAGTTCGAGGTGAAGAACTGGGTAACGGCGAAGCTCAGGCCCGCAACCAGCGCGGCAGGCCAGGTTTCCTTGACGCCGCGCAGGCCGTCCATCATGAACACCAGCCAGAACGGCACGAACAGCGACAGCAGCGGCAGCTGGCGACCGGCCATGGCGCCGATCTTGAATGCATCGATCCCGGTCACCTGCCCGGCCACGATGATTGGAATCCCCAGTGCGCCGAACGCAACGGGGGCGGTATTGGCAATCAGGCACAGGCCGGCGGCATACAGCGGGTTGAAACCCAGGCCTACCAGCAGTGCGGCAGTAATCGCCACCGGTGCACCGAAACCGGCGGCGCCTTCCAGGAACGCGCCGAAGCAGAAGCCGATCAGCAGCACTTGCAGGCGCTGGTCGTCGGTAATCGACAGCACGGAGCTGCGGATGATTTCGAACTGGCCGCTCTTGACCGTCAGTTTGTACAGGAATACGGCGGCGACGATGATCCAGGCGATTGGCCATAGGCCGTAGGCGAAGCCATAACCGGCGGCGGCGAGCGCCATGTCGACCGGCATCTGGAAGGCAAAGATCGCCACCAGGATCGACAGTGCCAGGGTGATGCTGCCCGCAACGTGGCCTTTGAGGCGAAACACCGCCAGGGCCAGGAAGAAAAATACGATGGGAATGACGGCGGCCAGTGCGGACAGGCCGAGGCTGCCGAGCGGGCTGTAGAGCTGTTGCCAGGTTTGCATATGGGGTGGCCCCTAATTGTTGTTGGTCAGGCACTGCTTGGATGATTTGGGTAATTGGTATTACCAATTTACAATCACCGTTGGCTAGGTTAAAAGCCTTCTGGGGGATGTGTCAATTTGCCGCTTGTGAATCTTTGGTCGTAGGTCGGGGTTGATGGGTGCTGATTGGCTTAAACGAGGGCGTTCTGATAGGTGCCGGATACGCGGCGATAGGCCAGAATAGGGGCCCCGGCGAGTGGTCGGGATGGTGGAGAGTGAGTTATGGGGTTTGATCAGGTGCGTCAGCGCCGTTTGTCTGACGACATCGTCGAGCAGCTTGAGGGCATGATCCTTGAGGGCACGCTGAAGTCGGGCGAGCGCTTGCCGGCCGAGCGCGCACTGGCCGAGCAGTTCGGGGTGTCGCGTCCGTCGTTGCGTGAGGCGATCCAGAAGCTGGTGGCAAAAGGTTTGCTGATCAGTCGCCAGGGTGGTGGCAATTATGTGGTGGAGTCGCTGGGTTCAACCTTCAGTGATCCGCTGCTGCATCTGCTGGAAAATAATCCGGAGGCTCAGCGTGATCTTCTGGAGTTTCGTCAGACCCTGGAGGCCTCGTGCGCGTATTACGCAGCGTTGCGTGCCACTGAGGTGGACCGCGAGCGGCTAACGGCAGCGTTCGAGGAGTTGCAGGATTGCTACACGCGGTCGGATGAAGTGAGCCGGGCGGAAGAGGGCGCGGCGGATGCGAGGTTTCACCTGGCCATCGCCGAGGCCAGCCATAACGCGGTATTGCTGCACACCATTCGCGGCCTGTTCGACCTGCTCAAGCGCAACGTGGTGACCAACATTGGTGGCATGTATCAGCAGCGCACGGAGACTCGGGACATGCTGATCAATCAGCACCGGGACCTGTACCTGGCGATTATCGAGGGGCGTGCCGAGCAGGCACGGGAAGTCTCAACACGTCACCTGCTGTATGTGCAGGAAGTGCTGGAGGAAGTGCGGCAGGAGGTTCAGCGCATGGCCCGGGCGGAGCGGCGCAAAGGGATGTAGCAAATGCTGTGGATGAGGGAGCCGGCTCCCTCATCCACATCAAGTCACAAGAAAGTCAGTCTTCCTTGCCCTTGTTACGCACGGCACGCTGCAATTCCCGGTTGGAATCGCGCTCGCGCTCGGTATCACGCTTGTCGTATTCCTTCTTGCCCTTGCCCAGTGCGATCTCGCACTTGACCAGGTGCTTGCTCCAGTACCACGACAGGCAGACACAGGCGTAGCCCTTTTGCTGAACGGCCGCGTGGAGTTTTTCCAGCTCGCGGGCATTGAGCAACAGCTTGCGCGTGCGCACCGGGTCGGCGATCACGTGGGTGCTGGCGGTCATCAGCGGCGTGATATGACTGCCGAGCAGCCATGCCTCGCCGTCTTTGAGCAGCACATAACTGTCGACCAGCTGCAGCTTGCTGGCACGCAGACTTTTTACTTCCCAGCCGGCCAGGACCAGACCAGCCTCGAAACGATGTTCGATGAAGTAATCGTGTCGCGCCTTTTTATTTTGCGCGATGGTCCCTGTTGGGTGTTTCTTTTGTTTAGCCATAGGGGCGGCATTATAGGGAGTTGCGAGCGCGTCGGCTACGGTCAACCTGCGTGCTTGAGCGTGTTGAATGAATCCCGGACAATGCAGGCTGGTTTTTGATTTTTTTCTTTCGCGAATCCTGTTGTCCTTTCGCGATGTTTGCCGCTCAGCTGTGGAAATAACGCTCACATGACGACGCATATTCAACGTTCGGCCCTGCTGCCTTATCCGGCACAGGCGCTCTATGACCTGGTCAACGACGTGGCGCGTTACCCGGAGTTCCTGCCTTGGTGTTCGACTGCCGAGGTGTTGGAGAGCAGTGATGCGCACATGGTTGCCAGCGTGGGGGTGGCAAAGGGCGGCTTGAGCCAGCACTTTGTCACGCGCAACACGCTGGTGCCCGGGCAGTCCATCGAGATGAATCTCGAAGAAGGTCCGTTCACTCAGTTGCACGGTGTGTGGGTGTTCAAGGCGTTGAACGAGAAAGCCTGCAAGATCAGCCTGGACCTGTCGTTCGACTATGCCGGCCCTATCGTGCGTGCCACGCTGGGGCCACTGTTCAATCAGGCGGCCAATACTCTGGTGGACGCGTTTTGCCAGCGCGCCAAGCAAATGCATGGCTGAGCCATTGGTTGAAATCGAGGTGGTGTACGCCGCGGTGGATCGCCAGGTGTTGATGAGCCTGGCAGTAGCGCCGGGCTCAACCCTCAGGGCTGCAGTCTTGGGCTCGGGAATGGCTGCGCAATTTCCGGAGCTGAATCTGCAGGATTGCCCCTTGGGGATTTTCGGCAAGGTGGTGGCAGACCCTGACGTGCGTGTGGTGCAGGCTGGAGACCGAATCGAGATCTATCGGCCATTGCTCGCAGATCCGATGGAGATACGTCGTTTGCGTGCGGCCAAGGCCGCCAAGGCAAAACAGCAGAATTCATAGCTTGAGAAACGGCAGGCAACAAAAAGCCCGGCATGCCGGGCTTTTTATCGAGCGCTGCAAACTTATTGCGGGCTGGCATCCAGAGGTTCTGGAGTCGGCACCGGAACGGTTTGTACGCCGTCGACGCCTTTCTGGATCTCGTCCAGCAAGGAGCCGGGCTTGGCCGGTACCTCGGACTTGGGCTTCTCCTCGTTCTGCGCGGGCGCAGGAGCGGTGGTGCCGTTGTCCTTGCCCAGCAAGGCTTCATCGCGGCTTACGCCCGGTTTGAAGTCCCCCGACAGGCTGACGAGCTGGTCATTGCCATTGAAGATGACACTGACCCGCTCCTGCTGGCGTTCACCGCCACCAGGTTGGATGCTATAGAGATAATCCCAGCGATCGGCATGGAATGTGTCGGTCAGCAGGGGATTGCCCATGATAAACCGTACTTGCCGTCGGGTCATTCCCGGGCGTAACTGGTCTATCATGTCCTGCGTGACGACATTGCCCTGCTGGATGTCGATTTTGTAAACCCCGGGGAATGAACAACCGGCGAGTGCCAGC
>NZ_JBIUVK010000025.1:0-86203 GCF_044742865.1 Pseudomonas sp. NPDC087814
TGCATCGGTGTTGGCGTAGAGCGTACTTTCCAGACCTACAGCCCGCAAATCGACAGCATGGCCGTTAAACGTCGCGGTGACGTACGTAAAGCCAAGCTGTACTACCTGCGTGACCTGTCCGGTAAAGCAGCTCGCATCAAGGAAAAACTGGCTTAAGTCCAGCTTCCCGATGCAGAAAAAAGCAGCCTACGGGCTGCTTTTTTGTTGCCTGAAATTTGTCTATTTCCCCGGTACTTATTCATGACTACTCGCCTCGAAGAAATTCAGCGTCGTACTGACCTCTCCGTTACCCATGTGACCAAAGCCGTTTTTCCACCGACTACCAACCATCACAACACGCTGTTCGGCGGCACCGCACTGGCATGGATGGACGAAGTGTCGTTCATTACGGCTACGCGTTTCTGCCGCTTGCCGCTTGTAACGGTCTCCACCGACCGTATCGATTTCAATCACGCGATACCGGCGGGCTCCATCGTTGAATTGATCGGACGGGTGATCAAGGTGGGCAACACCAGCCTCAAGGTCGAGGTGGAAGTGTTTGTCGAAAGCATGAGCGCTGACGGACGAGAAAAGGCCATCCAGGGTGTGTTCAGTTTTGTCGCGATTGATGCTGACAAACGACCGGTGCCCGTGCTGCCAGGGTTTGCCGACTGATCCTGGATCGAGTCGCTTTTGTGGCAAGGGAGCAAGCTCCCTTGCCACAGATTATTTGCCCGCTTTCATTGATGTGTAGCGGCCCGTGCTGCGATAGGATCTACCCGACATCGCCATTTTCCCTGCTTGAGCCCTCATGTCCGCCATCGACCACCCGCAGATAGACCGCTTCCTCGACGCCCTCTGGCTGGAAAAAGGCCTGTCGGACAACACCCGCCAGGCTTACCGCAGCGACCTCGCGTTGTTCAATGGCTGGTTGCAGGAGAAAAACCTCGAGCTGCTCGATGCCGGTCGCGAGCTGATTCTCGACCACCTGGCCTGGCGCCTGGAGCAAAACTACAAGCCTCGCTCTACTGCGCGTTTTCTCTCAGGCGTGCGTGGCTTCTATCGCTACCTGCTGCGGGAAAAGCTGATCGCTGTCGACCCAACCCTGCAAATCGACATGCCACAGTTGGGCCGGCCACTGCCCAAATCCCTGTCGGAAGCCGACGTCGAAGCCCTGCTCGCAGCCCCCGACCTGAGCGAAGCCATCGGCCAGCGCGACCGTGCCATGCTGGAAGTGCTGTATGCCTGCGGCCTGCGCGTCACCGAGCTGATCAGCCTGACCCTGGAACAGGTCAACCTGCGCCAGGGTGTATTGCGCGTAATGGGCAAGGGCAGCAAGGAGCGCCTGGTGCCCATGGGTGAAGAGGCGATCGTGTGGATCGAACGCTACATGCGCGACGCCCGAGCCGAGTTGCTCAACGGTCGGCCCAGCGATGTGCTGTTTCCCAGCCAGCGCGGCGAACAGATGACCCGCCAGACCTTCTGGCATCGCATCAAGCACCAGGCCAAGGTTGCCGGCATCGGCAAGTCGCTGTCGCCCCACACCCTGCGTCACGCGTTCGCCACGCATTTGCTCAACCACGGCGCGGATTTGCGCGTGGTTCAAATGCTCCTGGGCCACAGCGACTTATCCACCACCCAGATATACACCCATGTGGCGCGGGCACGTTTGCAGGAGATGCACGCCAAGCACCATCCCCGTGGATGAAAAACACTTCGGAAAAAGCCCAATTTCCCCGCGACTGGCTGCCCTGCGGCCCAACTGTGGTAGGCTTTGCCGGTTCGCAAAGGGGACGGCCCAAACCCGTGTTTGAAGATCGGTGTTCCTGCTCCCGTCCCTGCATCTGCCTTCAGGAGTTCCCATGCGCTTGACCCAGATTTTTGCCATCGCAGCCATTGCGTTGGTCTCAACCTTTGCCGTCGCCGACGACGCCGCAGAGAAGACAATCCGCAAGAGCCTGGAAGCCCTCCAGCTCGACACCCCGATTGAAAGCATCAACGCCAGCCCGATGGCCGGCCTGTACGAAGTCAAGCTCAAGGGCAGCCGCGTGCTGTACGCCAGTGCCGATGGCCAGTACATCGTCCAGGGCTACCTGTTCCAGCTCAAAGACGGCAAGCCGGTGAACCTCACCGAGAAAGCCGAGCGCCTGGGCGTGTCCAAGCTGATCAACGGTATTCCGGTGGCTGAAACCGTGGTTTACCCGGCCATCGGCGAAACCAAGACCCACATCACCGTGTTCACCGACACCACCTGCCCGTACTGCCACAAGCTGCATGCCGAAGTGCCTGAGCTGAACAAGCTCGGCGTTGAAGTGCGCTACGTGGCGTTCCCGCGCCAGGGCCTGGGTTCGCCGGGTGACGAGCAGTTGCAAGCCGTATGGTGTTCGGCCGACAAGAAAGCGGCCATGGACAAGATGGTCGATGGCAAGGAAATCAAGGCCGCCAAGTGCGCCAACCCGGTTTCCAAGCAGTTCGCCCTCGGCCAGTCGATTGGTGTGAACGGTACGCCGGCCATCGTTTTGGCTGACGGCCAGGTGATTCCGGGCTACCAGCCTGCGCCGCAAGTTGCCAAACTGGCACTGAACGCAAAGTAAGCATTATCGTCGAGCCTTGACGATCATGATCCGCCGACAGTTCGGCGGGTCATTAATAGAGAGCCGCAGTTGTGCGGCTGTTTTCACGGCCGACCTTGAGTCGGCCGTTTCATGGGGAGTTCTTCAGTGAAACCGGTCAAAGTAGGCATCTGTGGGTTAGGGACCGTCGGTGGCGGCACCTTCAACGTACTTCAGCGTAACGCTGAAGAAATTTCCCGCCGTGCAGGGCGTGGGATTGAAGTGGCACAAATTGCCACGCGTACGCCAAAGCCTCAGTTCCAAACGACCGGTATTGCGATTACCAACGATGTCTTCGAAGTCGCCACCAACCCTGAAATCGATATCGTCATCGAGCTGGTAGGCGGCTACACCGTGGCCCGCGAGCTGGTGCTCAAGGCCATCGAAAACGGCAAGCATGTGGTCACTGCCAACAAGGCGCTGATTGCCGTGCACGGTAACGAAATCTTCGCCAAGGCCCGCGAGAAGGGCGTGATCGTGGCGTTCGAAGCCGCCGTGGCCGGTGGCATCCCGGTGATCAAGGCGATCCGTGAAGGCCTGTCCGCCAACCGTATCAACTGGGTGGCCGGCATCATCAACGGCACCGGTAACTTCATCCTCACCGAAATGCGCGAGAAGGGCCGTACCTTCGAAGACGTGCTGGCCGAAGCCCAGGCCCTGGGTTACGCCGAAGCCGATCCGACCTTCGACGTGGAAGGCATCGACGCTGCCCACAAGCTGACCATCCTGGCGTCCATCGCCTTTGGTATCCCGCTGCAGTTCGACAAGGCCTACACCGAAGGCATCACCAAGCTGACCACCGCCGACGTGAACTACGCCGAAGCCTTGGGCTACCGCATCAAGCACCTCGGTGTGGCGCGCAGCACCCCGGCCGGTATCGAGCTGCGTGTGCACCCGACACTGATCCCGGCCGACCGCCTGATCGCCAACGTCAATGGCGTGATGAACGCCGTGATGGTCAACGGTGACGCTGCCGGTTCCACCCTGTTCTACGGCGCCGGCGCCGGCATGGAGCCGACCGCTTCGTCTGTGATCGCCGACCTGGTGGACGTGGTGCGTGCCATGACCAGCGACCCGGAAAACCGCGTACCGCACCTGGCCTTCCAGCCGGATTCGCTGTCGGCCCACCCGATCCTGCCGATCGAAGCCTGCGAAAGTGCCTACTACCTGCGCATCCAGGCCAAGGATCATCCGGGCGTGCTCGCCCAGGTGGCCAGCATCCTGTCGGAGCGCGGCATCAACATCGAATCGATCATGCAGAAGGAAGTCGAAGAACAAGACGGCCTGGTGCCCATGATCCTGCTGACTCACCGTGTGCTGGAGCAGCACATCAACGACGCCATCGCCGCGCTTGAAGCGTTGCAGGGCGTGGTTGGGCCGGTGGTGCGGATTCGCGTCGAACACCTGAACTAATCGTTTTGCGGCAAGGGCCCCACGCGTTCGGCGGCCCTTGTTCAAGCATGCTCTAGAGGAGCCAGTCATGCGTTATATCAGCACCCGCGGCCAGGCACCGGCCCTGAATTTCGAAGACGTTCTGCTGGCCGGTCTGGCCACTGACGGCGGCCTGTACGTGCCGGAAAACCTGCCACGCTTCACCCAGGAAGAAATCGCTTCGTGGGCCGGCCTGCCGTACCACGAGCTGGCGTTCCGGGTCATGCGCCCGTTCGTCACCGGCAGCATCCCGGATGCGGATTTCAAGAAAATCCTGGAAGAAACCTACGGCGTGTTTTCCCACAGCGCCATTGCCCCGTTGCGCCAACTGAACGGTAACGAATGGGTCCTGGAGCTGTTCCACGGCCCGACCCTGGCGTTCAAGGATTTCGCCCTGCAACTGCTGGGTCGCCTGCTGGACTACGTGCTGGAAAAACGCGGTGAGCGCGTGGTGATCATCGGCGCTACTTCCGGTGATACCGGCTCGGCGGCGATCGAAGGCTGCAAGCACTGCGAAAACGTCGACATCTTCATCCTGCACCCGCACAACCGCGTGTCGGAAGTGCAGCGTCGGCAGATGACCACGATCTTCGGCGAGAACATCCACAACATCGCCATCGAAGGCAACTTCGATGACTGCCAGGAAATGGTCAAGGCCAGCTTCGCCGACCAGAGCTTCCTCAAGGGCACGCGCCTGGTGGCGGTGAACTCGATCAACTGGGCGCGGATCATGGCCCAGATCGTCTACTACTTCCATGCTTCCCTGCAGTTGGGCGGCCCGGCGCGTTCGGTGTCGTTCTCGGTGCCAACCGGCAACTTCGGCGATATCTTCGCCGGTTACCTGGCACGCAACATGGGCCTGCCGATCAACCAGTTGATCGTCGCCACCAACCGCAACGACATCCTGCACCGCTTCATGAGCGGCAACCAGTACGTCAAGGAAACCCTGCACGCCACACTGTCGCCGTCGATGGACATCATGGTCTCGTCGAACTTCGAACGCCTGCTGTTCGACATGCACGGTCGCAACGGTGCTGCCCTGGCCGGCCTGATGGACAGCTTCAAGCAAGGTGGCGGTTTCAGCGTCGAGCAGGAGCGCTGGACCGAAACCCGCAAGCTGTTCGACTCCCTGGCGGTGGACGACGCAGAAACCTGCGAGACCATCGCCGAAGTCTACGCCCAGACCGGCGAGCTGCTGGACCCGCACACCGCCATTGGCGTCAAGGCCGCGCGCGAATGCCGCCGCAGCCTGGACATCCCGATGGTGATTCTCGGCACCGCGCACCCGGTCAAATTCCCGGAAGCGGTAGAGAAGGCCGGGGTTGGCAAGGCGCTGGAATTGCCGGCGCACCTCACCGACCTGTTCGAGCGTGAAGAGCGTTGCACGGTATTGGCCAATGACCTGAAAGCGGTACAGGCGTTTGTCAGCCAGCATGGCAATCGCGGCAAGCCACTCTGAGCCAACGGCTTTGCGTGGTGGATCAAGCCCGTCTTCGTGACGGGCTTTTTCATTCTGGCGAGCCATACTTGTGCGGCGACCAACAAGAATAATCAAGGAAACCCAACCGGTGTATTTATCGACCCGAGCACACGCGTGGCTGGCATGTGTGCTGCTGCTTGGCCATGGTTCGGCAAGCCTCGCGGCTGTCAGCCTGCCGTTCAAGCTGGTGCCGGCGTTCATTGCCCTGGAGCCCATGCCCCTGACGGTCAGCGAGCAGCAATGGCTGGCGGCCCATCGGCCACTGAGAGTGGGCATTTCGATTGATGACTATCAGCCGATCGATATCACCCGCGACCGCAATCGCTACCAGGGCATCAGCGCCGATTACCTGAGCCTGATCGGCGCGCGTCTGCATGCACCGATGCAAGTCCTGGGTTTTGCCGAGCGGGCGCAGGCGGTGGAGGCCCTGCGGAGCGGCGCCATCGATATTCTCACCAGTGCCAACGGTTACGAGCGTGATGTGTCGGGGTTGCGCTTTACCGAAGACTACATGCCGGACCGCTCGGTGGTGGTCGTGCGCCGGGATGACAGCACCCAGAACGAGGACCTCAAGGACAAGAAGCTGGTGTTGCTGGACGGTTACGCCAACGTCAAGAACGTCCATCAGGCGTATCCCGGGAGCCACATCATGCTGGCACCGAATCTCTACAGTGGCCTCGAAGCGCTGAAGCAAGGTGATGCCGATGCGTTTATCGGCAACGAAGTGATCGTGCGCGCCTATAAATCGCTGCGGCCCTACCTGGGCTTGCAGATCAAGGTGGAAAGCCGGCTGGCGCCCATCGGCTTTGCCTTTGCCACGCGGGAGGCCGACCCGCTGTTGGGGACGCTGATGGACCGGGCGCTGGCGAGTATTGATGAGTCTGTGCGGCGGGAGATCCTTGCGCGCTGGACCACCGGACTGGGGGTGGGCATTGCCGCCGAGCGCATCGCCTTGTCGGCCCCGGAGCGGGCCTGGGTACTTCAGCATCCGCATGTGGTGGTGGCGTCCCAGCAACTGTCTCCCTATGTATTCAAGGACAAGGACGGCCAGTGGGTGGGGCTGAATGTGGACTTGCTCAACCGCATTTCACGCATGACCGGCCTGCAGTTCGTGATGGAGGAAGTGTCCTCCACGGCACAGACCCTGGGGTTGCTGGAAACGGGCAGGGCGGACATGAACACCACCCTGGCCGAAAATCAGGAGCGCAAGGCCTTTCTCGATTTCAGCCATGGGTTCGGGGGCTCAGGCTGGGTGTTTATCCAGCGCGCTGACGCACCGCCAGTGGCCAGTTTGAGCGAGCTTTCAGGCAAGGTGCTGGCGCTGCCGGCACGCCATGTCCTGGAGGGATATATTCGTCGCGAGCACCCCGGGATCAAGCTGCAACCGGTGGATAACTACGTCCAGGCCCGTGAGCTGGTAACGCAGGGTCGCGCGGCGGCGACTATCCAGAGTGAAGTGGAAGTGCAGAGTTACCCGGCCGATGAGTTGCGCATCGGCCGCAGTGTCGAGGGCAAGTGGTCGGCCAACAGCCTGTCGGTGCGCAAGGATCAACCGGAACTGCTGAGCATTTTGAACAAGGCGCTGGAAGCGCTGCCGGTCGCGGAATTGAGCGCCCTGCGTTTGCGTTGGCTGGGTAGCGTACCCGTCCCGGTGCCGGCCTGGCAGCGTGTGCCGCCATGGGCCTACTGGACGGTCGCCATGGCGCTGCTGTTTGTGCTGGTGTCCCTGGCCTGGAACAGCCGGCTCAAGCGCCAGATTCGCCAGCGCCTCCAGGCCGAGCAGCGGCTCAACGACCAGTTGGCGTTCAAGCGCGCGCTGCTGGACGGCATGCCCAACCCGGTATTTGTGCGTGATCTG
This sequence comes from Pseudomonas sp. NPDC087814, assembly GCF_044742865.1. NCBI lineage: Bacteria > Pseudomonadati > Pseudomonadota > Gammaproteobacteria > Pseudomonadales > Pseudomonadaceae > Pseudomonas > Pseudomonas sp. NPDC087814. The sequence goes on from NZ_JBIUVK010000025.1 coordinate 7,361, forward strand.
GAAGGACGCCTGGTGACCTGCAACACCAGCTATGAACAACAGTTGAACACCCGGCGCGAGCAGATCCAGGGCCTGACGCTGATGGAAAGCGGGCTGATGCCTGACGCTACGGCCGCGCGCCTGCATGCCGGCCACATGGAGCAATTGGCGAGCCAGCAGTCGCTGTTCGTCGACCGGCAGCTGGAGTTCAATGGCGGGGCGTTTCATGTGTATCAGTGGACGGTGCCGTTCTTTGACGCCAAGGGCCAGCTCCAGGGTTTGCTCGGTGGCTGGGTCGATATCAACGAGCGCAAGGTCCTGGAGCTCCAGCTGATGGATGCGCGGCAGGCCGCTGACGAAGCGAACTACGCAAAAAGCGCGTTTCTCTCGACCCTGAGCCACGAGATTCGCACGCCGATGACCGCCATTATCGGTCTGCTCGAGCTGGAGCAGGAGCGTGCCCTGGCTGAAGGCAAGCCAGTGTCTGAAGCCCTGCGAGTGGCCCATCGCTCGGCGCGGGAGTTGATTGCCCTGATGGGTGACAGCCTCGACCTGGCCAAGATTGAAGCCGGTCATCTGCAACTGGCGCCGCAGGCCACTGACTTGAGAGGTTTCTTCGAGGGCATACAGCGCTTGTTCGAACCCATGGCGCAGAAAAAGGGCCTTCACCTGACCCTGGCATTCGACCCGAGCGCGCAAGGGTATTACTGGTTCGACCCGCTGCGCCTGCGTCAGGTTATCCATAACCTGTTGGGCAACGCGCTCAAGTTCACCTCGCGCGGCGAGGTTCGGGTCAGTGTTGCGCGCAAGCTTGACCCGGCGGGGGCCGAATATTTGCAGCTGTGTGTGGAGGACAGCGGGCCGGGCATTGGCGTCGAGCAGCAGGCGCGAGTGTTCAAGCCGTTTATCCAGGTCAGCGCGCGGACGGCTGCCGAGCACGGCGGCACGGGACTGGGCTTGAGCATCTGCCAGCAACTGGTGGAATTGATGGGAGGCAGCATCACCCTGAGCAGCGTGGTGGGAGAGGGCACGGTGGTGTGCATCGACCTGTACCTGGATCGGGTCAGCAGTGACGACGTGCCAGCATCTGCCGGTGTACCGCTGCTGGTCGCCGGCCGCAACCTGTCGGTGTTGGTGGTGGATGACCTGCCGGCCAATCGGCTGGTGCTGGTTCAGCAGTTGCAGTTCCTGGGTCATCAAGTAGTGGCCGTCGACTCGGCCGAAGCGGCCTTGCAGCGTTGGCATCATGAGGTGTTTGACGTCCTGGTCACCGATTGCAATATGCCGGGCATGTCCGGCTACGCCTTGAGTGAGGCCATCCGCCGGCTTGAAGCCCAGGAGCAACGGCCACGCCTGGCGCTGGTGGGTTGCACGGCGAATGCCCTGGATGATGAACAGCAGCGCTGCCGGGAGGCGGGAATGGATGAACTGCTGGTCAAGCCCGTGACCCTTGAGCACTGGACGCGTGTGCTCGCCCGCGTCGTGCCTGCACGCTCTTTCAGCATCCAGACCCTGCGCACCATCACCCAGGCCGACGGACCGGTTTTGCAGCGGATGCTGCAGGAGCTGGCGAGGAGCCTTGAGCAGGAGCATAACCTGATGGCCTCCGCCATGGCGGACCACGACCAGGTCCGGCTGGCCGCCTCGCTGCACCGCCTGAAGGGCATATGCTGCCTGGTGGATGCGTTGCCGCTGGCCAAGGCCTGTGTGGCGCTGGAAGGGTGTATTCGGGAGCAGCGCAACGCTGAGGTTGAACTGCACTGGTTAGCGCTGCGCGAAGCATTGATCGAATTCCAGGTCGAGCTTGAGGCTTATCTGGACCCGTCCGAATAAGACATGTCCTATGGGGAAGGCGCGGGGTTTTTATTAGTCTGTGCACCTTCGCTTCTCCCCGGTAACGTTTTTCATGCGCTCCCTCAACGTCCTGATCCTCGAAGATAACCCGTTCCAACTGATGGCCCTGCATCAGATGCTCAACGCCAACGGCGTATTCAATGTACGCACGGCCGAAACGGTCGACGCCGCTCGCCAGTCACTGGAGAGCAAGGGCGCGGTGGACCTCGCGATTTGCGATCTGTACCTGGAGCAGGGTGATGGCCTTGAGCTGATTCGGGAAATGGCCGAGCGCCGCCAGGCTCAGGTGTTGATCCTGCTGAGCAACGCCGAGCCGGATGTGCTGGAAGGCGTGGCGCACATGGCCCGACAGTTGGGGCTCAACGTGCTCGGCTGCCTGCCCAAGCCGGCGTCGGCAACGCTGATCGGGAAAGTCCTCGAGGCGTGCCGGGAACGCTTGCGGCCCGGGCCGCCGGTGGTGTCCTGGGAGCGGGTGCGTCAGCTGCTGGACTTGAGCGAATCCGAGCAGTTGCCGCCTTCGGCGGATCTGAGCCAGGCCGCTATCGCCCGCTGCGGCACGGTCTGGTATCAGCCCATTGTCAGCCAGGCGGGCGCGTTGCAAGGTGTTGAAGCGCTGGCCCGCTGGCAGCTTCCTGACGGCGAGTTGCTGTTGCCTGACGCGTTTCTGCCGGTGCTGGAGTTTGCCGGAATGGAAGAGGCGTTTACCTGGTACGTGCTGGAACAAGCGCTGGGCCAGGCGGCACACGTCATGCGCGAAACCGGGCAGGTGCTGCCGGTGGCGGTGAATATCCCGGGGCGGATGCTGGAGCGTCCGCACTTTCCCCAAGTGCTGCAAGGCTTGCTGCAACTTCACGGCGTGCCCGCCCGTGGCCTGACCCTGGAACTGGTGGAAACCTCGCGCCTGAACACCGACAGCGCCCACGTCACCGGCTTGCTGCGTTTGCGGATGATGGGGTGCAAGCTTTCCATCGGTGATTTCGGCGTGGGCGGCACCAGCCTGCAACGCTTGCTGGAATTGCCCTTCAGCGAATTGAAGATCCCGCCGGCGTTTGCCAGCGGCATGGCCAGGGACGATCGCAAGGCGGCAGTGGTTGCCGGCGCCATGAGCATGGCGAGGCGACTGGGTGTGGGTGTGGTGGTGACCGGGGTTGAAAGCGCCGCCGACTATCACGCGGTGAGTGAACTGGGGGCTGCGTGGTTGCAAGGCTGCTTTATCGCCGGCCCCATGGACGCCGAGGCGCTGAAGCAGTGGATCGCGTTTCAGGCTAGGCCAGCCCGTGTTCCTGCACATAGATAAACAGCGCGGCGTCGTTGCTCAGGCCCAGCTTGCGCATGGCGCTGACCTTTTGTGCACTGACGGTTTGCTTGCTGCGATGAAGATTCGCGGCGATCTCGCCTACCGTCAGGCCGCCGGCCAGCAGGCGGATGACTTCCAGTTCACGGGGTGAGAGTTGATCCTGGGAGTGCACACGCTCGACGCCTGCCAGGTTCAGTGACTGACTGATAGTCTGGGCCACATAACGTCGCTGCTGGCGCACCTGACGGATTGCTTCAGGCAATTCGTCTGCGAGACTGGCCTTGCTCAGCAGGCCCATGACACCCAACTCCAGGATGGCGTGGAACAGGCCGGCGTTGTTCAGCATGGTCACCACCACGATGGGCAGGCCCGGGTGATGCCGGCGCAGTTGTTCGATCAGGCGCAAGCCGTCGGCCTGGGGCTCGGCGGGCATCATGAAGTCGGTCACCAGAATGTCGCAGGCACAACGTTGCAGCAGTTCGCCAAGGGCCTGGGGTGAGTTGGCTTCACCGACGATGGTTAGCCTCTCGTCACGCTCCAGGACCGCCCGCAGACCGATGAGGAAAATCGGGTGGTCGTCGGCGAGGACGATGCGCAATGGCTTGTCAGACGTTTCGTTCAATACAGGCTCCCGGGGTAATTCGGGGATTCTAGCCTGTTAACGCAGGAGAGGGTCTGAAGGTGCGGTTTACAAAGGTGTAAAAAACGCCGCGTCCCCGTCCGTGGGGCAGCGGCGTTTTTCGTTTCTGGCAGGCCCGGTCGGAGTGATCGTTTAGGCGAGTAGTTTCTGAGCCACTGCCATTACGGTTCCGACAGCCGTGAAGAAGCCGATGGCGATACCAACGGGATACCAGAAATTCTCTCGGGTTATCTTGTGGGATTCTGCGTTTAGCTTGCGTTGCTCGGCATAAATTCTGGATATGTCGGCGTGAATCTTCTCTAGTATTGCCTGCTCTTTTTCGTGTTCCAGCATGGTCTTCGTCCTTCGCAACGGGGCCTTTTGGTATGCGCTGTTTATCGATGTGCCGGCATGATCAGCGCTCACCGAGTATAGGATTCACCCTCGGCATCAGCGCCAAAACGGCAACTCATTGAGTAAGCAGTTATGTGCTGCCGTTTTTTGCTTGTCATGTTGCAAGCGCATGCTGGACACGTCATCCCCCGGCAACCCTTGAAAGACGAAAAAGCGAACTTTCCTACGACGCAAATAGTCACTTAGGATAGATGCAGCTCCCGTTTACACGATTGTTTCCGAACTATTGAGTGGTGATCGAGATGGAAAGTATCAGCCTATTGCTCGGTGAAGCACTGAGCCCTTATCAGGTCACGCTGACCACCTCGGGTGTGCAGGGCGAATGCCTGGTGACCGTAAAGAATCCGGCCGGTGCCATCCTGGTCGAACGAGAAGTCGACCAGGCACAATTGACCGACAAGCGTGCATTGGTGGATGTGGTGGACTGTTTGCACCGCGACTTGATGATTGCCGAAGGACGCCTGGAACCCTCGGTCATGGCGGCCCTGCGTAATGCGGCCCTGACTCGGCCGATTGCCTGCGCATGAAGATTTGTTTTTGTTGGGAACCTTCCTACGGCAAGGTGAGTCAGATTTTGTAACAGCGAGATCAAGCATTGTGCTCCGGTGCTTGTGGCTCGTTGTTACTGGTCTTTTTAGGCCCTTATTAACCCCGAGTTGTCTCCCCACTGCTCGGGGTTTCTTTTTGCCTGCGATTTGTCATGGGCTCGGGGCATCCTGGAAAAACGTCGGGTGGTCTTGCAGGTATTGCTCACGCATGACCGGGTCGAGCCATGAGGCGTAGGACTGTCGCAGTTGCTCCTGCGGGATCTCGCGCAGCACCTGATTGATCCGCTCGATAGCCGTGCGGCCTGAGGCGTTATCCGTGCAGGCAATCCGGGTCAGTTGATAGGGCGGGGTGCCTTTGATGGGGTAGAAGATCAGCTCCTGTGGATCAATGCCTTGTTGCAGCGCCTGGTAGCGCACTTCTGTCCAGTAACCCAGCACCGCTTCCAGCCGCCCCTTTCGTTGCATCTGCAGCAGGCTGCCGAGGGCGTCATTGCCGTAATGCGGCGCCAGTTTGTGAGCACTGGTGTGCTTCAGCGCTTCATCGATGATGGAGCCGTAGCTGCGTTCGGCGATGATGCCAAGGCGCGCATCCCGTGCATTCAAAAATGCCTCCAGGTCGAACCGTCCATCCACCACAAACGGCGCCAGCAGCGCCCGCTGACCCTGGCGGATCGTCACCCCGTTGCTCACGGCCGCGAAGGCCTGGGCGGAAAACACGATGGTTTTAGCGCGCTCCGCCGTCCACAGCAGGGACGGGTCGCAGGTAAGCGTGCCGGGGTCGCGGAGCATCTGCATGCCGCGCGCGCGGTTCACGTGGAGGATCTGATGTCGATACTCCGGCATGTGTTCGGCGAGTATCGGCAGCAGTTGGTCGAGGGCGCCCTGGCCTTTTTGCGGGCCTTCGAAAATCGTCACTGGCGGCAGGTCACGCAACAGCCAGATCAAGGTTTCCTGGGCCTGGCTCGACAGTGGCCAAGTCCCGAGCAGTGAACCCAGGAGGCAGAGTCGAATGATGAAGCGCCGGCCCATCAGATCGCGCCGTTCTCACGCAGGCGAGTAACGGCGGCCGCATCGTAGCCCAATTCAGCGAGCACCACGCTGTTGTGCTCGCCCAGCTGCGGTCCGACCCACTCACAGCTGCCCGGTGTGTCCGACAGTTTGGGCACGATGCCGGGCATCTTGAAGTCCTTGCCGCCCGGGAGCTGCGCCTTGAGGAACATCTCGCGGGCGAGAAATTGCGGGTCTCTCAGCATGTCTTGCGCGCTGTAGATACGGCTGGCGGGCACTTCGGCCTTGTTCAACTGTTCCACCACTTGCTCAAGCGGCAGCGAGTTGACCCAGCGATCAATCACCCCGTACAACTCATCGCGCCGGCTGTCGCGGCCATCGTTGCTGGCCAGTGCCGGGTCGTTGGCCAGGTCGTCGCGACCAATGGCTGACATGAAGCGCTTGAAGATCGCGTCGCCATTGGCGCCGATCTGCACATGTTTGCCGTCGGCGCTGGTGTGGATCGAGGAGGGCGTGATGCCGGGCATGATGTTGCCGGTGCGCTCGCGGATAAAGCCGAACACGTCGAACTCCGGGATCATGCTCTCCATCATCGCGAAGATCGCTTCATACAGCGCCACATCCACCACCTGGCCGAGCCCGCCATTCACTTCACGATGACGCAGGGCCATCAGCGCCCCGATCACGGCCCACAACGCCGCGATCGAGTCCCCGATGGAAATCCCGGTGCGCACCGGCGGGCGGTCCTCGAAACCGGTGATGTAACGCAGGCCCCCCATGGATTCGCCCACCGCGCCAAACCCAGGCTGGTCCTTCATCGGCCCGGTCTGGCCAAAGCCCGAGAGGCGCACCATCACCAGTTTCGGGTTCAGGGCGTGCAAGGTTTCCCAGCTCAGGCCGAGCTTTTCCAGCACGCCAGGGCGAAAGTTCTCAATCAAAATGTCGGCATCCGCCAACAGTTGCTTGAGGATCGCCAGGCCGTCCGGGTGTTTCAGGTTCAGGGTCAGGGATTTCTTGTTGCGCGCCTGCACAAACCACCACAGCGAGGTGCCTTCATACAGCTTGCGCCACTTGCGCAGCGGGTCGCCGCCATCCGGGGATTCGACCTTGATCACCTCGGCGCCGAACTCGGCGCAGATGCGCGACGCAAACGGGCCGGCGATCAAGGTGCCGAGTTCGATGACTTTCAGGCCGGCAAGTGGTTTGGCGGTAAACGACATGAGGAACCTTTCGGGCAGGGCAGGGATGTGAGCCTTTTAACATAGGCGAGTGGCGCAGTGATAAGGATGATGCAGCGCAGGATTCGTTGAATCACCTCGCCATCGGTTAGACTTGCCGCCTTTCCCTGTCTCTAGAAGTCCGTTCATGGCCCAGCCGTCCACGACCTACAAGTTTGAACTCAACCTCACCGACCTTGACCGTTCGGTGTACGAGAGCGTCAAGCAGACCATCGCCCGCCACCCTTCGGAAACCGAAGAGCGCATGACCGTGCGTTTGCTGGCCTACGCGCTTTTCTACAACGAGCAGCTGTCTTTCGGTCGTGGCCTGTCAGATGTAGACGAGCCGGCGCTGTGGGAAAAAAGCCTGGATGATCGGGTCCTGCACTGGATCGAAGTCGGCCAGCCGGACGCGGACCGCCTGACCTGGTGTTCCCGCCGTACCGAACGCACGACCTTGCTGGCCTACGGCAGCTTGCGCGTCTGGGAAGGCAAAGTGGTGCCGGTGGCGAAGAACCTGAAAAACGTGAGCATCGCCGCCGTACCCCAGGAAATCCTGGAAGTGCTGGCCAAGGACATGCCCCGGGTGATCAAGTGGGACGTGATGATCAGCGAAGGCACGATCTTCGTGACCGATGACCGTGGGCAGCACGAAGTCCAGCTGGAATGGCTGGCTGGCGAGCGCGGCTGAAACGTCGATAACTGATTGGACGCTGGTCGAGTGTGGGAGCTGTCGAGCTTCAGCGAGGCTGCGATGCAGGCGCTGCGGTCTGACAGGTACACCGAGGTGATCCCATCGCAGCCTCGCTGGGGCTCGACAGCTCCTGCAAGGGATCACCGCTAATTTTCAACATTAAAGAGAAGCTTCCGTCACCCCATGCGTATCGATCCTCGCCCGTTGCCCGCCGTCCTGCCATTCCTCGGTGAATTGCCACCGTTGTTGACCCGTCTCTACGCCGCACGCGGGGTGCAATCGGAAGCCGAGCTGGATAAAAGCCTGGCGCGGCTGATCCCGTATCAGCAGCTCAAGGGCATCGATGCCGCGGTGGACTTGCTGGTGACGGCCCTGGAGCAGCGCCAGCGAATCCTGATCGTGGGTGACTTCGACGCCGACGGCGCCACCGCCAGCACCGTGGGCACCCTGGGCCTGCGCTTGTTGGGCGCCGCCCATGTCGACTACCTGGTGCCCAACCGTTTCGAATACGGCTACGGCCTGACCCCGGAAATCGTCGCCGTGGCCCTGCAGCGCCAGCCACAGCTGCTGATCACCGTGGACAACGGTATCTCCAGCGTCGAAGGCGTGGCGGCCGCGAAAGCGGCGGGGCTCAAGGTGCTGGTTACCGACCACCACTTGCCGGGCGACGAACTGCCCGCAGCCGACGCCATCGTCAACCCGAACCAGCCGGGCTGTGAATTCCCCAGCAAGGCCCTGGCCGGTGTGGGCGTGATCTTCTACGTGCTGATGGCCCTGCGTGCGCGCTTGCGCAGTTTGGGTTGGTACGAGAACAAGCCGCAGCCGAATATCGGCGAACTGCTGGACCTGGTGGCCCTGGGCAGCGTGGCCGACGTGGTCCCGCTGGACGCCAACAATCGCATCCTGGTCTACCAGGGCCTGGAACGCATTCGCGCCGGTCGCGCCCGGCCGGGGATCAAGGCGATCCTCGAAGTGGCCAAGCGCGATCACGCCCGCATCACCTCCACCGACCTTGGTTTTATCCTCGGCCCGCGCCTGAACGCCGCCGGGCGCCTGGATGACATGAGCCTGGGCATCGAGTGCCTGCTCACCACGGATTTCGCCGCCGCCCGGGAAATGGCCGCGCAACTGGACGGCATGAACCAGGACCGCAAGTCCATCGAACAAGGCATGCAGCGCGAGGCCCTGGCCCAGCTCAAGGACTTGCCGGTGGAGTCGATGCCGTATGGCTTGTGCCTGTTCGACCCGGAATGGCACCAGGGCGTGATCGGCATCCTCGCCTCGCGCATGAAAGAGCGTTACTTCCGCCCGACCATCGCCTTTGCCGACGCCGGTGACGGCCTGCTCAAGGGCTCCGGGCGCTCCGTGCCGGGTTTTCATATCCGTGACGCGCTGGCCGTGGTGGCCAGCCAGCACCCAACGCTGATCGCCAAGTACGGCGGCCACGCCATGGCGGCGGGTCTTACCTTGCCCGAGGCCAACTTCCCACTGTTCGCCGAGGCCTTTGACGCCGAAGTGCGTCGGCAACTGCGCGAAGAAGACCTGACGGGCCGGCTGCTGTCCGACGGCACCCTGGCGGTTGAAGAGTTTCACCTGGAACTGGCCCGCGCCCTGCGCAACGCCGGGCCGTGGGGCCAGCATTTCCCAGAGCCGTTGTTTCACGGGGTGTTCCAACTGGTGGAGCAGCGCGTCGTCGGCGAGCGCCATCTGAAGGTGGTGCTCAAGAGCGAGTGTGGATCGGTGAAGCTCGATGGCATTGCTTTCGGCATCGACCGCGAGATCTGGCCCAATCCCACCATTCGCTGGGTGGAACTGGCCTACAAGCTCGACGTGAACGAGTTCCGTGGCCAGGAAACCGTGCAACTGATGATCGCGCATATCGAGCCGCGCTGAACCCTGTGCAATCCTCTGTTGTCGACTAGTCTCTAAGCACTGTGTGATCGGTCTTGTGACCTTGTCTTATTTCAGCCCGCCGGGGACGGGTTTTTCGTCGACCTTTCAAACAGAACCCTGGAGCCTGCCCACTGCATAAAAGAGGTGCCCCATGAGTCTGCTGCTTGAACCCTATACCCTGCGCCAACTGACCCTGCTCAACCGCATCGCCGTGTCACCAATGTGCCAGTATTCCAGCGTCGATGGCCTGGCCAATGACTGGCACCTGGTGCACCTCGGCAGCCGTGCCGTCGGTGGCGCCGGGCTGATCTTTACCGAAGCCACCGCCGTGACTGCCGATGGCCGCATCACCGCCCAGGACCTGGGCCTGTGGAACGACGAACAGATCGAACCGCTGCAACGCATCACGCGCTTTATCAATGCCCAGGGCGCGGTGGCGGGCATTCAACTGGCCCACGCCGGGCGCAAAGCCAGCACGCACCGGCCATGGATCGGCAAGCACGGCAGCGTCAAGCCGGAAGATGGCGGCTGGGTGCCGGTGGGCCCTTCGCCGATTGCCTTCGATCCGCAGCACACTTCACCCAAGCAACTCGATGAAGGGCAGATCCAGCAAGTGATCGCTGACTTCGTCGCTGCCGCCAAGCGCGCGTTGACCGCCGGTTTCAAAGTGGCGGAAATCCATGCCGCCCATGGCTACCTGTTGCATCAATTTCTTTCGCCGCTGAGCAACCAGCGTCAGGACCAGTACGGCGGCTCGTTCGAAAACCGCATCCGCCTGGTGCTGCAAGTGACCACGGCGGTGCGTGAGGCCTGGCCGCAAGAGCTGCCGCTGTTTGTGCGGGTCTCGGCCACCGATTGGGTCGAGGACGGCTGGAACCCGGATGAAACCGTCGAACTGGCGCGCCGCCTGAAAGACCTGGGCGTCGACCTGATCGACGTCTCCTCGGGTGGCACCGCGGCCAATGCGGAAATTCCTACCGGGCCCGGCTACCAGACCCGCTTTGCCGAGCGTGTGCGCAAAGAGTCGGGAATCGCCACCGGCACCGTGGGCATGATTACCGAGCCCGCCCAGGCCGAGCACATCTTGCGTACCTGTCAGGCCGATATCATTTTCCTCGCCCGTGAACTGTTGCGTGACCCGTACTGGCCACTGCATGCCGACGATGACCTGGGCGGGCGCAAAGCCACCTGGCCGGCGCAGTATCAGCGGGCTACGCATCGCGACCAGCCGATTCATGAGTCGGACTTGCGGGATTAACCTTGCGCAGGAAAACGCCTGAAGCTACTGTCGAAACTATGACTCTATTACTGAACGCCTCGATTATTCCCACCCTCCAGGAGAGGGTGGGCTGACGCGTGCTGGAAAAGCATGAAAAACCCGCCCTTGAACCGGCGGGTTTTTTATTGCTCGCCGATCACCGGCCAAACTCTGCGACACAAGGAGAAGCTCATGTTGCATCTGATCTGCGGCAAAATCGCAGCCGGTAAATCGACCCTGACCCAGCAGTTGTCGCAAGCCCCACAGACGGTATTGATCAGCGAGGATGAGTGGCTGTCACGCCTTTATCCCGGACAGATCCAGGCTCTGGGCGACTACGTGCGCTGCACCGGCCACCTGCGCGATGCGTTGACGGCCCATATCATCTCGTTGCTCAAGGCCGGCGTCTCGGTGGTGCTGGATTTTCCCGCCAACACCCTGGCCAGTCGCCGCTGGATGCGCTCATTGTTCGAAGGCGCAGGCGCTGACCATCAATTGCACTACCTGGATGTGCCGGACGAGGTCTGCAAGGCACGCCTGCGTGCGCGCAACGCGGCGGGTACCCACGCGTTCGAAACCAGTGACGCCCAGTTCGACTTGATCACCGGCTATTTCGAAGCACCGACACCTGCGGAAGGCTTCAACCTTGTTCACCATCAACCCTTGGAAGCACAGCATGTTGATCAAGCGTGACCTGACCGAAAAGGACCTGCCGTTGCTGGCGCTGATTGACCGTACCGAACGGATCGAGGCGTGCTATCGCGTGGAGCACGGGGAGTTGCTGCTGTACCCCGAGCACCACGACATGCGCGGCTGGCCCGAAGGCGAAGCCGAGCAGGATGCCGTGGCCTTGCAGGCGTGCCTGAAGCGCGGCGGGTGGCTGCACGGTGTGTTTGACGATGCAAAGCTGCTGGCGGCCGTGGTAGTGGACAACCGGGTTATCCTCAACCAGGGCCTGCGTATGCGCCAGCTCAAATTCCTGCATGTGAGCCATGGGGCCCGTGGCCTGGGCCTGGGTGGCCAGCTGTTTGCCCTGGCCTGTGAACACGCCCGTGCAGCCGGGGCCGAGGCGTTGTACGTATCGGCCACGGAATCGCGCAATACGGTGGAGTTCTATCTGCGGCTCGGCTGCCGGTTGCTCAAGCAGCCGGATCCCGAGCTGTTTCAACAGGAGCCGCACGACATCCACCTGTACCGGCCGCTTGTGGGATAACGCTGTAGGTCATTGCCCTGCAAGCGTTTTTTTAAGTGATTACTCTAAAAAAGTCCCACGCCCTGCAAGATAGTTTCTACGCTTAAGGTAAGCATGATTTCTGGCCCAGGAAATCAGCTTGTTGATCCTCGCAGGTCGCATCGCGGGATGGGGTTATGGGCAACCAGGAGCAGTTGATTGATACGAGGAGACAGTCCATGGCCAAGTCTTATGGTGTAGCGGGGGTGTTGTCGTCTTTTCTGGCCCGCAGGATGTCGCTGCGCAGCCGGCGCCTGAGTTCGGACGAAGAGCAATTGCTGGAACAGTACCGCGCCCTGACCGAGAGTGATCAGGTGGCGATGCGGTACTTGATCGGGGCGATGAAGAGTATTTCGCGGTTCTGAAGATCCCGAAGGGGCGTTCCCACGCGAGCGTGGGAACGTTCGGTATCAGGTGTACTTGCGCTTGTCTGGTGCAGGTGGGAAGTATTGGTACAGCCAGGTTTCGCTCAAGGTGCGGTCCTGGGTGCGGATGAACAGCCGCAGTTCAACCGGCTCGACGCTGTCGCTGGTCGGGTACCAGTCAAACAGAATTCGATAGCCCTTGATGGCATCCAGTACCAACACGCTGAAGTCTTTGACCTCACCATGGGAGCAGGTCACCACCGGCTCGATCCCGGTGCCTTCAGGCAAACGATCCAGCCCGCCGCCGTTGAAGTCCACGGCAAAGCGCCGCGCCCAGACTTCGGGGTAGTGCTCGCCCGGCGCCCAACCTTCGGTGAAACCGCCCATGCCCGAACGGGTGGCATTGACCTGCGCCAGTGGCGTGCTGACCGGCGGCAGGGCGCTCCAGTAGAGCTTGTAGCCGTAGTTCAGGGATTCGCCGGCAGCGACGGGCTTCTTCGGGGTCCAGAAGGCCACGATGTTGTCCAGGGTCTCGCCGGTTGTAGGAATTTCCAGCAGATCGATAGAGCCTTCACCCCACGCAGTAGTAGGTTCTACCCACAGGCTTGGGCGTTTGCTGTACCAGTCCACCGTGTCCTGATAGCTGGCGAACTCATGATCGGTCTGCACCAGGCCGAAGCCTTTCGGGTCGGTGTCGGCAAACGCGTTGAATTGCAGGGTAGCCGGGTTGTTCAGCGGGCGGCAGATCCACTCGCCATTGCCGCGCCACATGGCCAGGCGATCCGAGTCGTGGATTTGCGGGTGAATGGTGTCGCACATCCGCCGCTCAACGGTGCCGCAGCTGAACATGCTGGTCATCGGTGCGATGCCCAGTTGCTCGATGGCGGTACGCGCATTGATATGGGCGTCGATGGCCATTACCACCTGGTTGGCCTGGCAGTCGATATCGAAGCGATAGGCACCAGTGGCGCTCGGCGAATCCAGCAGGGCGTAGACCACGAAGCGGGTGCTGTCCTTGTCCGGGGTTTCGAACCAGAACTTGGTGAAGTCCGGGAATTCCTCGCGCTTTTTCGCGTAGGTGTCGATGGCCAGGCCGCGTGCGGAAAGGCCGTACTGGCCGGTGGAATCCACCGCACGGAAGTAGCTGGCGCCGAGGAAGGACAGCACGTCGTGGCGGTCCAGTTCCGGGGCCTTGAACAGCTTGAAGCCGGAGAAACCCAGGTCGCCGGTCAGTTGCTTGGTGTCTACCGTGGTTTTTTCATAGTTGAACAGCGAAGGGCGGAAGTGCACCTCGCGGGCCTGGCGGGTTTTCGGGTCGACGCTGTACATGCGCACCGGCGTCTTGAAGCCCATGCCGACGTGGAAGAACTGCACGTCCAACTGGCCGTTCAATTCTTTCCACAGCGAATGCTTGCCGTCGTAGCCGATGGCGTTGAAATTCTGCGGGGTCATGGTCGCCAGGGTCGGCGGCAATACCTGCTTGGTGTCCTGGTAGCGATTGCTTGCCAACTGCTTGGCCTGGATCTTCAGGGCCTCGAAATCGAAGGCCTGGGCCTCGCCATCAGCGGCGCGGTTGCCCGCCCAGGCCTGGGCGGCCAGCAGGCCACTGGCCGACAGACCGGTGTAAGCCGCGATGGCCATGGACGCTTTGAGCAAATTCCTGCGGTGCATAAATACAACCTGTCGTGAACAATCCCGCGCCGTTCCTGGCACGTGCTGGATCAAGGAAAACGGTTCGGACATGCCTTCGGCCAAACGCAACGGACATTAAACAGATACCAAATAGCTTAAGCGGTTCGGTGCGCAAGGAAAAATGATTGATGGCGGGTTGATGGCGCTGCATATGAAACAAGACGTTTCTGTGGAAACCGTGTGGTGAGGGAGCTTGTTCCCGTTGGGTCGCGAAGCGACCCCAAACCAGGCGATCGAGATCCTTCAGGGATATCTCGATCGCCTGGTTTGGGGCTGCTGCGCAGCCCAGCGGGAGCAAGCTCCCTCGCCACAGTGAGCTCGCTTCGACAGGGGTAAAGGGTCAGTGCTTGAACATCACATGGCGAACGGTGGTGTAGTCCTCCAGGCCGTACATGGACATGTCCTTGCCGTAGCCGGACAGTTTCTGACCGCCATGGGGCATTTCGCTGACCAGCATGAAGTGGGTATTCACCCAGGTGCAGCCGTACTGCAACCGTGCAGCCAGGCGATGGGCGCGGCCGACGTCGGCGGTCCACACAGAAGAGGCCAGGCCGTAGTCCGAATCGTTGGCCCAGGCCAATACCTGGGCCTCGTCGTTGAATTTGGTTACCGACACTACTGGCCCGAACACTTCGCGGCGCACGATTTCATCGTCCTGCTGCGCGTCGGCCAATACGGTCGGCTCAAAGAAGAACCCGTTGCCTTCCACCGCCTTGCCACCCGTGATCAGGCGGATATGGGATTGCGCCACGGCACGCTCCACAAACCCGGCCACACGGTCACGGTGCTGTGCGGTGATCAGCGGGCCCAGCTCGGTGGCCGGGTCATCCTGCAAACCGTATTTGATGCTGGCAACCGCCGCGCCGAGCTTCTCGACGAACGCGTCGTAGATATCGGCCTGTGCATAAATCCGGCACGCAGCGGTGCAATCCTGCCCGGCGTTGTAGAAGCCGAAGGTGCGAATGCCTTCCACCGCCGCGTCGATATCGGCGTCGTTGAAGATGATCACCGGCGCCTTGCCGCCCAGTTCCATGTGCATGCGTTTGACGCTGTCGGCAGTGCTGGAAATGATATTGGCCCCGGTGGCAATCGAACCCGTCAGCGACACCATGCGCACTTTCGGGTGATTCACCAGCGGGCTGCCCACGGTTGGCCCACGGCCAAACACCAGGTTGAGTACACCGGCCGGGAAAATTTCAGCGGCCAGTTCCACCAGGCGCAGCGCGGTCAGCGGGGTTTGTTCCGAAGGCTTGAGCACCACGGTATTACCGGCGGCCAGGGCCGGGGCGATTTTCCAGGCGACCATCATCAGCGGGTAGTTCCACGGCGCGATGGAGGCAATCACGCCCACCGGGTCACGGCGGATCATCGAGGTGTGGCCCGGCAGGTACTCGCCGCCGGCCGAACCGCTCATGCAGCGGCTGGCGCCGGCGAAGAAGCGGAACACATCGGCCACCGCCGGGATCTCGTCGTTCAGCGCGGCGCTGTAGGGTTTGCCGCAGTTGTCCGACTCAAGCTTGGCCAGCTCTGCGCCGTGGGCTTCGATGGCGTCGGCGAGTTTGAGCAGCAGCAGCGAGCGATCCTTCGGTGGCGTTTGCGACCAGCCTTCAAAAGCGCTGTCGGCAGCACGCACCGCGGCGTCGACCTGGGCTTCGCTGGCTTCCTTGATTTCCACCAGTACCCGACCCAACGCCGGGTTGAACACCGGCTGCGCCGGGCCTTCGCCTTCGACCAGATGGCCGTTGATCAGCAGTTTGGTTTGCATGGTTCAGTCCTCTTAAAGCTGCATCGTTTCCCCTGCCGAAACCGGTTCAAGTATGGGAGCGAGCAAGCCCGCTCCCACATTTGAATCTCATTCCTTCAGTGGCAATGTGTTGTCAGTTATTTACCGCCACTACCGGCCACGCTTTCGCCGCCGCGGGTCAGGTAATAGGCACCCAGGATCGGGAACATCGTCACGATCATCACCAGCATCGCCACCACGTTGGTCACCGGCACATCCCGTGGCCGGCTCAACTGGTTGAGCAGCCACAGCGGCAAGGTTCGCTCGTGGCCGGCGGTGAAGGTGGTGACGATGATTTCGTCGAACGACAGCGCGAACGCCAGCATGCCGCCGGCCAGCAACGCCGAGCCGAGGTTGGGCATGATGATGTAGCGGAAGGTCTGCCAGCCGTCGGCGCCGAGGTCCATCGAGGCTTCGATCAGGCTGTGGGAGGTGCGGCGCAGGCGGGCGATCACGTTGTTGTAGACGATCACCACGCAGAAGGTCGCGTGGCCGACGATGATGGTGAACATCCCCGGCTCAATCCCCAGGGTCTTGAAGGTCGCCAGCAACGCGATGCCGGTGATGATCCCCGGCAGTGCAATCGGCAGGATCAGCATCAGCGAGATGCCTTGCTTGCCGAAGAACTCCCGGCGATACAACGCCGCCGAGGCCAGGGTGCCGAGCACCATCGCAATCAGCGTGGCGATGGCCGCGATTTGCAGCGACAGCTTGATCGCTTCCAATACGTCCGGCCGCGAGAAGGCCACGCTGAACCACTTCAGGGTGAAGCCCTGGGGTGGAAAGCTGAACGCCGCCTCTTCGGTGTTGAAGGCGTAGAGGAAGATGATCAGGATCGGGAAGTGCAGGAAAACCAACCCGCCCCAGGCCGCGATTTTTAGACTGAGTGAGGCTTTTTCAGAGTGCATCGAAGGCCCCCAGACGTTTGACGATGGACAGGTAAACCGCGATCAGCACGATCGGCACCAGAGTGAACGCCGCGGCCATGGGCATGTTGCCGATAGCGCCTTGTTGCGCGTACACCATGCCGCCGACGAAGTAACCCGGCGGGCCCACCAGTTGCGGCACGATGAAGTCGCCCAGGGTCAGCGAGAACGTAAAGATCGAACCCGCCGCGATCCCCGGCACCGACAGCGGCAGAATCACCTGCATGAAGGTCTGGCGCGGCTTGGCGCCGAGGTCTGCCGAGGCCTGCAGCAACGATGGCGGCAAACGCTCCAGCGAGGCCTGGATCGGCAGAATCATGAACGGCAGCCAGATGTACACAAACACCATGAACCGCCCCAGGTGCGAGGTGCTCAAGGTGCTGCCGCCCACGCCGGGAATGCCCATGATGAATTGCAGCGCCGGCTCCAGGCCCAGGTGCTGCACGAACCACTGCGCCACGCCGCCCTTGGCCAGCAGCAGGGTCCAGGCGTAGGCCTTGACGATGTAGCTGGCCCACATCGGCATCATCACCGCGATGTAGAAAAACGCCTTGGTCTTGCCGGTGGTGTAGCGCGCCATGTAGTAGGCGATCGGGAACGCGACGATGGCACTGGCGATGGACACCACCACCGCCATGCTCAAGGTGCGCACGATGATGTCGAAGTTCGACGGCTGGAACAGCGCGGCAAAGTTGGCCAGGGTCAGGTCCGGGGTGACCGCCATGGTGAAGTCATCGAACGTATAGAAGCCTTGCCACAGCAAGGTCAGCAGCGACCCCAAATAGATCGCGCCGAACCAGATCAGCGGCGGCACCAGCAGCAGCGACAGGTACAGGTTGGGCTTCTTGTACAGCAGGTTGGAAAACCTGCGCATCGGGGGTTGGGACAGGGCCAGGCTCATGTCACACCTCGCCTGCGATGTCGGTCAACGGCGTCATGGCTTCCCGCGCCCAGCGCGCGGTGATGGACTGGCCGACTTGATGCCCGGCGGTGGTGTCCAGCCATTGGTTGTTGGCCTGGCTGATGTTCAGCGCCTGGCCGTTTTCCAGTTTCAGTTCGTAGCGAGTGGCGCTGCCCTGGTACTGAATGTCATGCAGCAGGCCGCTGACTTCCACCTCGCCGCTGCCCAGCGGGCCTTCGGCGAAGCGCACGTGTTCCGGGCGGATCGAGAACGGCTGCGGGTTACCGCTCAAGCGTTGCGCCAATTCGCCGCGAATCACGTTGGAGGTGCCGACGAATTCCGCGACGAAGGTGGTGGCGGGCTTCATGTACAGGTTGCGCGGGGTGTCGACCTGTTCGATGCGGCCCTTGTTGAATACGGCCACACGGTCGGACATCGACAGTGCTTCGGTCTGGTCGTGGGTGACGAAGATGAAGGTGATGCCAAGTTGGCGTTGCAGTTTCTTCAGCTCGCTTTGCATCTGTTCGCGCAGCTTCAGGTCGAGAGCGCCGAGGGGCTCATCCAGCAGCAATACGCGCGGACGATTGACCAGTGCGCGGGCCAGGGCCACACGTTGACGCTGGCCGCCGGAGAGTTGCACCGGCTTGCGGTCGCCGTAACCGCCGAGGGCGACCATGCCCAGCGCTTCTTCGGCGCGGTTGAGGCGTTCGGTCTTGCCCACGCCTTTGACTTTCAGGCCGTAGGCCACGTTGTCCCGCACGTTCATGTGGGGGAACAGCGCGTAATCCTGGAACACAGTGTTCACGTCGCGCTGATACGGCGGCAAGCCGGCGGCTTCCTCACCGTGGATGCGGATGGAGCCGGCACTGGGTTGCTCGAACCCGGCGATCAGGCGCAGGCACGTGGTTTTGCCCGAGCCGGAAGGGCCGAGCATGGAAAAGAACTCGCCGTCCTGGATATCGATGGAAACCCGGTCAACGGCTTTCACTTCGCCGAACTGACGGGAAACGTGGGTGAATTGGACTGCAAGCGTCATTGTGCGGTGCTCCAAAAAGGCGCGTCTTGTAAAAATTAAATCGGAGGTAGAGGTGATCGTTCCCACGCTCTGCGTGGGAATGCAGCGCTGGACGCTCCGCGTCCGCCCTTAAAGTCGTGACGCGGAGCGTCACAGGAGGCATTCCCACGCGGAGCGTGGGAACGATCAACTAGGGAGTGCTTAGCGCCCGCCCATGATCGCGATGTAATCCTGGGTCCAGCGGCTGTATGGCACGAACTTGCCGCCTTCAGCCTGCGGGGTTTTCCAGAAGGCGATCTTCTCGAACTGGTCGAAACCGTTGGTCTTGCAACCCTCGGCGCCCAGCAGTTCGCTTTCCTTGCACGCCGCGGGAACCGCCGGCAACGAACCGAACCACGAGGCCACATCACCCTGGACCTTCGGCTGCAGCGACCAGTCCATCCACTTGTAGGCGCAGTTCGGGTGCTTGGCATCGGTGTGCAGCATGGTGGTATCCGCCCAGCCGGTGGCGCCTTCCTTCGGAATGGTCGAGGCAATCGGCTGCTTCTCGTTCACCAGGCCGTTGACCTGATACGGCCATGCGCTGGAGGCCACCACGCCTTCGTTCTTGAAGTCGCTCATCTGCACGGTGGTGTCATGCCAGTAGCGGTGGATCAACGGCTGCTGGGCGCGCAACAGGTCGAGCACGGCCTTGTACTGGGTTTCGGTCAGCTCGTACGGGCTCTGGATGCCCAGTTCCGGCTTGGTGGCCTTGAGGTACAGCGCCGCATCGGCGATGTAGATCGGGCCGTCATAGGCCTGCACGCGGCCTTTGTTCGGCTTGCCGTCCGGCAGGTTCTGCGCATCGAACACTACGTTCCAGCTGGTGGGCGCGGTCTTGAACACGTTGGTGTTGTACATCAACACGTTCGGGCCCCACTGGTACGGCGTGCCGTACGTTTGCTGGCCGACCACGTACCACGGCGCATCTTTCAGGCGCGGGTCGATGTTCTTCCAGTTGGGAATCAGCGAGGTGTTGATCGGCTGTACGCGCTTGCCGACGATCAACCGCAGCGAGGCATCGCCCGACGCGGTGACCAGGTCGTAGCCGCCCTTGGCCATCAAGCTCACCATCTCGTCGGAGGTGGCGGCGGTCTTGACGTTGACCTTGCAGCCGGTCTCTTTCTCGAAACCGGTGACCCAGTCGTAGTTCTTGTCGCTTTCGCCACGTTCGATATAGCCGGGCCAGGCGACAATATCCAAC
The DNA here is from genome assembly GCF_044742865.1 of Pseudomonas sp. NPDC087814. Classification (NCBI taxonomy): domain Bacteria; kingdom Pseudomonadati; phylum Pseudomonadota; class Gammaproteobacteria; order Pseudomonadales; family Pseudomonadaceae; genus Pseudomonas; species Pseudomonas sp. NPDC087814. The sequence goes on from NZ_JBIUVK010000025.1 coordinate 27,298, forward strand.
TGGCCTTCACCGGCACCCACCGCCTTCAGCGGTTCGGCGGCCTGGATGCTGACACTGGCCAGCAGCGCGGTGGTCAGGGCACTGAGCAGAGCGGTCTTGTGCGCAGACATGGGGGTTCCCTCTTCTTTAATTATGGTCGGGGCAGTTTTTGCAGCAGGTGGTGCGTGAGCGTAGTTGTTGTTTTAAAGATGCTGGCCGTGGCGCGCCATGATGTGCCGCACCACGCTGTAGTCCTGTAGCGAATCGCTGGACAGATCTTTGCCATACCCCGAGCGCTTCAAGCCGCCGTGGGGCATTTCGCTGACCAGCATGAAATGACTGTTGATCCAGGTGCAGCCGTATTGCAGGCGCGACGCCACTTGCATCGCCTTGTCCAGGTTCTGGGTCCACACGGAGGAGGCCAGGCCGTATTCCGAGTCGTTGGCCCAGTCCACCGCCTGTTCCAGCTCGTCGAAGCGGGTCACGGTGACCACCGGGCCGAACACTTCGCGCTGCACGATTTCATCATTCTGTTTACAACCGGCCAGCAAGGTTGGCTGGTAGAAGAAGCCAGCACCGGAATGCACGGCGGCGCCGGTGATGCGTTCGATATGCGGCTGGCCGAGGGCGCGTTCGACAAAACTGGCGACGCGGTCGCGCTGGCGGGTGCTGATCAGCGGGCCGAGTTCGTTGTCGGCATCGCGCTTGCCGGCAAACCGCAGGCTGCTGACGGCGGCGCCGAGCTCGGCCACCAATTTGTCGTGGATGCCGGCCTGGGCGTAGATGCGGCACGCGGCGGTGCAGTCCTGGCCGGCGTTGTAGTAACCGTAGGCGCGCACGCCTTCGACCACGGCTTGCAGGTCGGCGTCGTTGCACACGATCACCGGGGCCTTGCCGCCCAGCTCCAGGTGCGTGCGCTTGAGTGTCTTGGAGGCGGCCTGGAGGATCTTCTGCCCGGTGACGATATCGCCGGTCAACGAGACCATGCGCACCTTCGGGTGGCTGACCAAATGGCTGCCGACCCCTTCGCCGCCGCCACACAGGATGTTGATCACCCCGCGCGGCAACAACTGGCTCAGTACGGGCGCCAGGGCCAGGATCGACAGCGGGGTATGTTCCGACGGCTTGAACACCAGGGTATTACCGGCCGCCAGGGCCGGGGCGATTTTCCAGGCGGCCATCATCAGCGGGTAATTCCACGGCGCAATGGAGGCCACCACGCCAATCGGATCGCGACGCACCATGCTGGTGTAGCCCGGCAGGTATTCACCGCTCAGTTGCCCGGTCTGGCAGCGCACGGCGCCGGCGAAGAAACGGAACACATCGACGGTCGCGCTCAAATCGTCCTGACGTGCCAGGTGCAGCGGCTTGCCGCAATTCAGCGATTCCAGGCGGGCGAGGTAGTCGGCTTGTTTTTCGATTGTCTCGGCGATGCCCAGGAGGATGTTCGAGCGCTGCTGGGGCGTGGTCCGCGACCAACCGGCAAAGGCCCGGTGGGCGGCGAGGATTGCGGCTTCGACCTGCTCGGTACTGGCTTCGGCGATATGGGTGAGGATTTCACCGGTGGCCGGGTTGATGATCGGCTCGACAAACCCCTGGCCCGGGACCAGTTCGCCGTCGATCAGCAACGCAGTGAGCAGCGGTGTGGGCGCGCCAGACATTTTTCGCGATCTCTTTTCTTGTGTGGTCATGGCTGTTCTCGTGCGAGGCGCCTGACCTTCTCTTATGGGATGAGCAGAGACTAGAGGTCAGGCGCGAGGTCAACAAATACTAAATACTGAAAGCAGCATTCGATTAAATAGATGGCTTGCGTGGGTGGGGCTGTTCGCGGGCCACCGTCAGGAATGGGTCCACCAGCGCCGGGCGCGCCGTGCCCCGGCGCCAGGCCAGGCCCACGTCGAGGGTCTGGCTGAGGTCGGCAATCGGCCGGGCCTCGATGATGTCGCCTTCCAGGGACCAGGGGCGGTAGGTCATGTCTGGCTGGATCGACACCCCCAGGCCGGCGGCGACCAGGCTTCGCACGGCTTCCGTCGAGGCGGTGCGCAAGGTGACGCGAGGTTGCAGCCCGGCGCCGGTCCACATGCGTTGGGCGTTGTGGCCCATTTCGTCGACGTTCAGTTGAATCAGCGGCTCGCGCGCCACATCCGCCAGGTTAATGCTGTCGTGTTCCAGCAGCGGGTGCTGGGCGGGCAGCCATAAACGGTGGGGCGAGTGGGTGAGCACTTCGGTTTGCAGGGCGTGGCGGTCTTCGAGGTTGGAGAGGATCAGCACGCCGACGTCGATTTCACCGCTGACCAGCAGGTGTTCGATGTAGGGGCGTTCGTCCTCCATCACGCGGATTTCGACATTGGGGTAGGCGCGCTGGAAGCGGGTAAGCAAGTCCGCCAGGTAGTAGCCGGCGACCAGGCTGGTCACGCCGATGATCAACTGCCCGGCCACCTGGTCGGTGCTCTGTTGCAGGCTGCGCTTGGCGTTGTCGACGGTGGCGAGGATGAGGTGCGCCTGGCGCAGGAACTGGTGGCCCTGGTGGGTCAGGGTCATGCCCTTGGCGTGGCGGTTGAACAGGTTGACGCCGATTTCCTGTTCCAGTTGCTGGATCGCCAGGGTCAGGGTGGACTGGGAGATGAAGGCGGTCTGGGCAGCGGCGGAGATCGAACCGGTCTCGGCCACGGCGATGAAGTGACGGATCTGACGCAAGGTCATCATGCTGGAATTACCAGTGGGGTGTTTTTATAGATTTGTTCGAGTGTATATCGTTTTAATTGAGGGGTAAGCGCGTTACATCTGGAAGCACTCTAGATCGGGGGTTTTTGGCACTTAGTTTTACGCTGGGGGCCTATTGGTCCTGTGAACTTGAGTTTCTGGAGGTTGTGAATGAATACCCGTGGATTGCTCGATCAACTGCTCAAATCCGGCCAGGACATGTTGCAGAACAAGGCTGGCGGGCAGCGCAAGTCAGATGACAAGGGTGCCCTTGGCGGACTGCTGGGTGGCGGCGGGTTGGGTAGCTTGCTTGGCGGTGCCGGTGGTGGGGCCCTCGCGGCCGGCGCCATGGGTCTGTTGCTGGGCAACAAGAAAGCCCGCAAGTTTGGCGGCAAGGCGCTGACCTATGGCGGGTTGGCTGCTTTGGGGGTGATTGCCTACAAGGCCTACGGTAATTGGCAGGCGCAGCAGGCGAGTGCGCCTCAAGGGGAGCCGCAGACCATTGATCGGCTGCCGCCGGCCCAGGTCGAGCAGCACAGCCAGGGGATTTTGAAGGCGCTGGTGGCTGCGGCCAAGGCTGACGGGCATGTGGATGAGCGTGAGCGGGCGTTGATCGAAGGGGAGTTTGTGAAGCTGGATAACGATCGTGAGTTGCAGCAGTGGTTACATGCCGAGCTGAACAAGCCGCTGGATCCGGCAGATGTGGCTCGGGCTGCCAGTACTCCGGAGTTGGCTGCCGAGATGTATATCGCCAGTGTGATGTTGGTGGATGAGGAGAACTTCATGGAGAAGGCTTACCTCGATGAGTTGGCGCGGCAGCTTAAGTTGGAGCCGGGGTTGAAGGCTGAACTGGAGAAGCAGGTGCGGCAGGCTGAGGTGGTTTGATTGTGTACATATCCGTTTCTGCGGTAACGGCTACTTATGGTAAAAGCAAAGACCAGAACGAAGCAGAGCCGCTTTTCTGTAGGAGCTGGCTTGCCGGCGATGCAGGCACCTCGGTCTTCCAGACACACCGAGGTGATGCTATCGCCGGCAAGCCAGCTCCTACAGTGGACCGTGCCCGCTTTAGCTTTTGATTTGGCTTTTAAACACTCAAGCCGGCCGGTAAGCCGCTGTGCTGTTGATCTGCTTTTGATCTTGATCTTAGGCGCCCCGTTAAACCACGCTGGCCGAACGCAGGCTTTGGAGCGAGGGTAACCTGGCAGGACGCCAGGTTAGCCGTCCTGGGCCAAGGATGGCCCATGACGGCGGCCCACGGTCCAAAGCCGGAGTGAGGGCACACCGAGCCTGGGCGAGGAGCCGAGTGGTGGGGCAAGAGCGTTTTGCTTACTTTTGCGCTTTTCAAAAGTGAGCCGCTGTAAGAGCGGAACCAATAGCAGCCGTTACCGCAGCAACGGATATGCCCCCCCCCCAAGAAAACTTTCCTCCCCCGAGCGTGACCCAGATCCCACAAGCCGTTGATTAATGATGGCATCCGCTCAGCTATACTCCTCTCCATTTGAATGGCCCTTGAGGAATTACTGTGAAGAACTGGACCTTGCGCCAACGGATTTTGGCGAGCTTTGCGGTCATCATCGCGATCATGCTGCTGATGGTAGTGGTCTCGTATTCACGCCTGTTGAAGATCGAGGCCGGCGAAGAGTCAGTCCGCGATGACGCAGTCCCCGGGGTCTACCTAAGCTCCATGATCCGCAGCGCATGGGTCGACAGCTACCTCGACACCCTCGACATCATCGGCCTGCGCAAAGACAAGACACTCACCGAAGCCGACAAGGCCGACTACAAGTCCTTCGAAGCGCGCATCATCACGCAAATGGCCAATTACAAGGCAACTATCAACGGCGCTGAGGATCAGGCCGAGTTCGATAAGTTCGAAGCCCTGCACCAGGCCTACAACAAGGCTTTGGCCGCAGTCACTGAAAACCTGCAACGCAATGACGTCGTCGCCGCCCGCAAAGTGTTCGACGAAGAGCTGACCCCGACCTGGACCGCAGGCCGCATGAAGCTCAACGACATCATCACCGAAAACAAAAACGTCGCGGACCGCGCCACCAACGCTATCGACGACGCCGTGTCCGCTGCAAAAATCAGCATGGGCGTCTCGCTGATCCTCGCGATCCTCGCCGCCGGCCTCTGCGGCCTGCTGCTGATGCGCGCGATCATGGCGCCGATGAAACGCATCGTCGACATCCTCGAAACCATGCGCACCGGCGACTTGAGCAAACGCCTGAACCTCGAACGCAAGGACGAATTCGGCGCAGTAGAGACCGGCTTCAACGACATGATGACCGAGCTCACCGCCCTGGTGTCCCAGGCACAGCGCTCTTCGGTACAGGTCACTACCTCGGTCACCGAGATTGCCGCGACTTCCAAGCAACAACAGGCCACGGCCACTGAAACCGCCGCGACGACCACCGAGATCGGCGCTACTTCGCGGGAGATCGCTGCTACTTCCAAGGACTTGGTCCGTACCATGACCGAAGTCTCCACCGCCGCCGACCAGGCCTCGGTGGCCGCCGGCTCCGGCCAGCAAGGCCTGGCGCGCATGGAAGAAACCATGCACTCGGTGATGGGCGCGGCCGACCTGGTGAACGCCAAGCTGGCGATCCTCAATGAGAAGGCCGGCAACATCAACCAGGTGGTGGTGACCATCGTCAAGGTCGCTGACCAGACCAACCTGTTGTCCCTCAACGCTGCCATCGAGGCCGAGAAGGCCGGTGAGTACGGTCGCGGGTTTGCCGTGGTAGCCACCGAAGTGCGGCGCCTGGCCGACCAGACCGCCGTGGCCACCTACGACATCGAGCAGATGGTGCGCGAGATCCAGTCGGCGGTGTCGGCCGGGGTGATGGGCATGGACAAGTTCTCTGAAGAAGTGCGCCGTGGCATGTTCGAGGTGCAGCAGGTGGGCGAGCAACTGTCGCAGATCATCCATCAGGTGCAGGCCCTGGCGCCACGGGTGTTGATGGTCAACGAAGGCATGCAGGCCCAGGCCACCGGCGCCGAGCAGATCAACCATGCGCTGGTGCAGTTGGGCGATGCCAGCAGCCAGACCGTGGAGTCCCTGCGTCAGGCCAGCTTTGCCATCGACGAGCTGAGCCAGGTCGCCGTTGGCCTGCGCAGCGGCGTGTCGCGTTTTAAAGTCTGATGAACGACCTCGCGGCTAAACGCGGTGCCGTTGCGGCAGTGAAGAAAGCACTGTTCCTGGTGTTTCACATCGGTAATGAACGGTATGCCCTCAAGGCCACGGAAGTGGCCGAGGTGCTGCCGCGCCTGCCGCTCAAGCCCATTGCCCATGCGCCTGCGTGGGTCGCCGGGATCTTTGCCCATCGCGGGGCAATGGTGCCGGTGATCGATCTCAGTGCCTTGACCTTCGGTACGCCGGCCCAGGCCCGCACCAGCACGCGCCTGGTGTTGGTCAATTATCAGCCGGATGCACTCACTCCGGCACGCTGGCTGGGGCTGATCCTCGAACAGGCCACCGATACCCTGCGCTGTGACCCGGCGGAGTTCCAGCCCTACGGCCTGGACAACCGCCAGGCCCGTTACCTGGGCCCGGTGCGCGAAGACGAGCGTGGCTTGATGCAGTGGATCGGCGTGGCGGACCTGCTGACGGCTGACGTGCAGGCGCTGCTGTTTGCCGCGGGCGAGGAGGCTTGATGAGCAGTGATCAACGCTTCTTCGACTTCCTTAAGGAGCGCATTGGCCTGGACGTTGCCTCGGTGGGCGAAGCGATCATCGAGCGTGCCGTACGCCAGCGCAGCATGGCGCTCAGCGCGCAGACCGCAGATCAATACTGGCAGCAATTGCAGGCCTCCACCGACGAACAGCAAGCGCTGATCGAAGCGGTGATCGTCCCCGAAACCTGGTTTTTCCGTTACCCCGAATCCTTCGCCACCCTGGGCCGGCTGGCGGTCACCCGCCTGGCCGAAATCAAGCAGATGCGCGCCCTGCGGATCCTCAGCCTGCCGTGTTCCACCGGCGAAGAACCCTATTCGATTGCCATGGCCTTGCTCGACGCCGGGCTGGCGCCGCATCAGTTCAAGGTGCAGGGCATGGACGTCAGCCCGCTGTCGGTGGAGCGCGCCCGCCGTGGGGTGTACGGCAAGAATTCGTTTCGCGGCCAGGACCTCGAGTTCCGCGATCGCCACTTCACCGATCAAACCGACGGCTACCGGATTGCCGACCGGGTACGCGAACAAGTGCGCCTGCAGGTGGGCAACCTGCTGGACCCCACGCTGCTGGCCAACGAGCCCACCTACGATTTTGTGTTCTGCCGCAACCTGCTGATCTACTTCGACCAGCCGACCCAGAAGCAGGTGTTTGAAGTGCTCAAGGGCCTGACCCATGTCGACGGCGTGCTGTTTATCGGGCCTGCCGAAGGCAGCCTGCTGGGGCGCCTGGGCATGCGTTCGATTGGCGTGCCGCAGTCGTTTGCCTTCAGCCGGCATGCGGAGCCCGCGCCTGAACCGGTATTTGTGCCGATGCCCGCGCCGATTCCTCAGCGCAGTGCCGCGCCTATCCCGACCAGGCCCCGGCCGTTCAGCACCGTCAGTGCCCAAGTGGTACCGATCAAGCCGCCGCCCCCGCAGTCGGACGCCGCCGATCTGCTCAGTCAGATTGCGACCCTGGCCAATGAAGGCAAGAGCCTGGAAGCCCGTGCTGCCTGCGAGCGTTATTTGCAGAGCCATCCGCCGGCGGCCCAGGTGTTTTATTGGCTGGGCCTGCTCAGCGATGTGGCCGGCAGCGCCCTGGAAGCCCAGGGTTATTACAGAAAAGCCTTGTACCTGGAACGCCAGCACCCGCAGGCCTTGATGCACCTGGCCGCGTTGCTCGAGTCCCAGGGCGATGTCGCCGGCGCCCGGCGTTTGCAGGCTCGTGCCGCGCGCAGCGAGCGAGCTGACAGTGAGCGTAAATCATGACCCTGGATCCCGAGCTGAACCTGACCCTGGCCGATACCCAGGCCATCGATGACTGCTGGAACCGCATCGGCATCCACGGTGACAAGTCCTGCCCGTTGCTGGCCGAGCACATTCACTGTCGCAATTGCTCGGTGTATTCCGCCGCCGCCACGCGCCTGCTCGACCGTTATGCCTTGCAGCAGGACGATCACCGCCCCGTCGCGACGCCGGAAGTCGAGGGTGATGTCCTCACCCGTTCGCTGCTGATGTTCCGCCTCGGCGAAGAATGGCTGGGCATCGCCACTCGCTGCCTGGTGGAAGTGGCGCCGTTGCAGCCGATCCATTCCTTGCCCCATCAGCGTTCCCGCGCCTTGCTGGGCGTGGCCAACGTGCGTGGCGCACTGGTGGCGTGCCTGTCCCTGGTGGAATTGCTGGGGCTGGACAGCACCGGCAGCGGCCCCAGTGGCGCACGAATCATGCCGCGCATGCTGATCATCGCGGCGCAGGACGGCCCCGTGGTGGTGCCGGTGGACGAAGTGGACGGTATCCATGCCATTGATGAACGGACCTTGAACGCGGCGTCTGCCTCCGGCACCCAGGCCAGCGCCCGCTATACCCAAGGGGTGTTGCAGTGGAAAGGCCGCAGCCTGCGCTGGCTGGACGAGGCGCAATTGTTGTCTGCCGTGACCCGGAGCCTCACATGACCCCCGACCAGATGCGCGATGCCTCGCTGCTGGAGCTGTTCAGCCTGGAAGCCGACGCCCAGACCCAGGTGCTCAGCGCCGGCCTGCTGGCCCTGGAGCGCAACCCGACCCAGGCCGACCAGCTCGAAGCCTGCATGCGCGCCGCCCATTCCCTGAAGGGCGCGGCGCGGATTGTCGGGGTGGACGCGGGGGTCAGCGTGGCCCACGTGATGGAAGATTGCCTGGTCAGCGCCCAGGAAAGCCGCTTGTACCTGCTGCCGGAGCATATCGACGCACTGCTGCAAGGCACCGATTTGCTGATGCGCATTGCTACGCCGGGCAATACCGTGGGCCCGGCGGACATCGAGTCCTATGTGGCATTGATGGAGCGGTTGCTCGATCCGTCGCAGAAAGTCGCACCGCCCGCTGCGCCAAAGCCTGCGCCGCCGCCAACGCCCGCGCCAGAACCTGAATTGTCGATGGAAGCGCTGCTGACCCTGCCGCCGGAGCCCGAACCCGCGCCGCCGGTCAGTGCCGAACTGCCGCGCCAAAATAAGCGCATGACCGAAGGCGGCGAGCGGGTGTTGCGGGTGACCGCCGAACGCTTGAACAGCCTGTTGGACCTGTCCAGCAAGTCCCTGGTGGAAACCCAGCGGCTCAAGCCTTACCTCGCCAGCTTGCAACGCCTCAAGCGCATCCAGAGCAACAGCGCCCGCGCCCTGGAAAACCTCGACGGCCACCTCAAGACCGTCGACCTGAGCCTGGAAGCCCAGGAAGCGCTGGCTGATACCCGCCGCCTGTTGAGCGAAGCCCAGGCGCTGCTCGCGGAAAAAACCGCCGAAATCGACGAGTTCGGCTGGCAGGCCGGGCAACGCGCCCAAGTCTTGTACGACACGGCGCTGGCGTGCCGCATGCGGCCGTTTGCCGACGTGCTGGCCGGGCAGGTGCGCATGGTGCGTGACCTGGGCCGCAGCCTCGGTAAACAGGTACGCCTGGAAATCGAAGGCGAGAAAACCCAGGTCGACCGCGATGTGCTGGAAAAACTCGAAGCGCCGCTGACCCATTTACTGCGCAATGCTGTGGACCACGGCATTGAAATGCCCGAGCAACGCCTGCTGGCGGGCAAACCGGCTGAAGGCCTGATCCGCCTGCGGGCGTCTCACCAGGCCGGCTTGCTGGTGCTGGAGTTGAGCGACGACGGTAACGGTGTCGACCTGGAGCGCCTGCGCGGCACCATCGTCGACCGGCATTTGTCGCCGGTGGAAACCGCCCTGCGCCTGAGCGAAGAGGAACTGCTCACGTTCCTGTTCCTGCCGGGGTTCAGCCTGCGGGACAAGGTCACCGAGGTCTCGGGGCGCGGGGTCGGCCTGGATGCGGTGCAGCATATGGTGCGCCAGTTGCGCGGCGCGGTGGTGCTGGAGCAGGCGGCGGGGCAGGGCAGTCGCTTCCACCTGGAGGTGCCGTTGACCCTGTCGGTAGTGCGCAGCCTGGTGGTGGAAGTTGGCGAAGAGGCCTACGCCTTCCCGCTGGCCCACATCGAGCGCATGTGCGATCTTGCGCCCGACGACATCGTGCAACTGGAAGGCCGCCAGCATTTCTGGCACGAAGGCCGGCATGTCGGCCTGGTCGCCGCCAGCCAGTTGCTGCAGCGCCCGCCGGGGCAGGGCAGTCAGGAAACCCTGAAGGTCGTGGTGATCCGCGAGCGCGATGCGGTCTACGGGATTGCCGTGGAGCGTTTTATCGGCGAACGCACGCTGGTGGTATTACCCCTGGACGACCGGTTGGGCAAGGTCCAGGACATCTCCGCCGGAGCGTTGCTCGATGACGGTTCGGTGGTGCTGATCGTCGACGTCGAAGACATGCTGCGATCGGTGGACAAACTGCTGAATACCGGTCGTCTGGAGCGCATCGCCCGACGCACCCAGCAAACCCTCGAAGCACCGCGCAAGCGTATTCTGGTGGTGGATGACTCGCTGACCGTGCGCGAGCTGCAACGCAAATTGTTACTTAATCGCGGTTATGAAGTGGCCGTGGCAGTCGATGGCATGGATGGCTGGAACGCGCTGCGCTCCGAAGACTTCGACCTGCTGATCACGGACATTGATATGCCTCGCATGGACGGTATTGAATTGGTCACACTCTTGCGCCGTGATACTCGCCTGCAATCCCTGCCGGTGATGGTTGTTTCCTACAAGGATCGGGAAGAAGACCGTCGTCGTGGACTGGACGCCGGCGCCGACTATTATCTAGCCAAGGCCAGCTTCCATGACGACGCGCTGTTGGACGCGGTGGTGGAGCTGATTGGAGGAGCACGGGCATGAGGATTGCGATCGTCAATGACATGCCCATGGCCGTGGAGGCCTTGCGCCGGGCGTTGAGCCTTGAGCCGGCCCACGAAGTGGTGTGGGTTGCGGGCAACGGCCTGGAAGCAGTGCAGCGTTGCGCCGAGTTCACGCCCGACCTGATTCTGATGGACCTGATCATGCCGGTGATGGACGGTGTGGAGGCCACCCGGCAGATCATGGCCGAGACGCCTTGTGCGATCCTGATTGTCACCGTCGACCGCCAGGCCAACGTCAGCCGTGTATTCGAAGCCATGGGCCATGGCGCCCTGGACGTGGTTGACACCCCTGCACTGGGCGTGGGCAATCCGAAGGACGCCGCGGCACCGCTGTTGCGCAAGATCCTCAATATCGGCTGGCTGATTGGCCAGCGTGGCAGCCGCGTGCGGGCCGAGCCTGCGCCCCAGCGGGCCACGGGCAAACGCCAGAGCCTGGTGGCCATCGGTTCGTCCGCAGGCGGCCCGGCTGCCCTGGAATCCCTGCTCAAGGGCTTGCCCCGGGACTTCTCGCCGGCCATTGTGCTGGTGCAGCATGTGGACCAGGTGTTCGCCGCCGGCATGGCCGAATGGCTGAGCAGTGCCTCGGGCCTGCCGGTGCGCCTGGCCCGGGAAGGCGAGCCGCCCCAAAGCGGTGTCGTGTTGCTGGCGGGCACCAACCATCACATTCGCCTGCTGAAGAACGGCACGCTGGCCTACACCGCAGAGCCTGTGAACGAGATTTACCGGCCGTCCATCGACGTGTTTTTCGAGAGCGTCGCCAGCTACTGGAATGGCGATGCCGTTGGCGTGCTGCTGACGGGGATGGGGCGTGATGGCGCCCAGGGACTTAAGTTGATGCGTCAGCAAGGCTACCTGACCATCGCGCAGGACCAGCAAAGCTGTGCTGTTTACGGCATGCCCAAAGCGGCAGCGGCGATTGACGCGGCTGTTGAAATTCGCCCATTGGACAGAATTGCGCCACGATTGCTGGAGGTATTCGCAAAATGACCGATATCACACGCTGTCCTGGCCTGCAGGTAGTAATTCAGGTGACCGTAAATGAATGATTTGCAGCTCGACGACTTCAAGACCGACGAAAACGCCGCCATGGTGCTGCTCGTCGACGACCAGGCGATGATCGGCGAGGCCGTACGCCGGGGCCTGGCCCATGAAGACAATATCGACTTCCACTTTTGCGCCGACCCGCACCAGGCCATTGCCCAGGCGATCCGTATCAAGCCGACGGTGATCCTGCAGGACCTGGTGATGCCGGGTCTCGATGGCCTGACCCTGGTGCGCGAATACCGTAATCACCCGGCGACGCAGAACATCCCGATCATCGTGCTTTCCACCAAGGAAGACCCGCTGATCAAGAGCGCGGCGTTTGCTGCCGGGGCCAACGATTACCTGGTCAAGCTGCCCGATAACATCGAACTGGTGGCGCGCATCCGCTATCACTCGCGCTCCTACATGACCCTGTTGCAACGGGACGCGGCCTACCGGGCGCTGCGGGTCAGCCAACAGCAGTTGCTGGACACCAACCTGGTGCTGCAACGGCTGATGAACTCCGACGGCCTGACCGGGCTGTCCAATCGCCGGCATTTCGACGAATACCTGGAACTGGAATGGCGCCGCGCCATGCGTGACCAGACCCAACTGTCGCTGCTGATGATCGACGTGGACTTCTTCAAGACCTACAACGACAGTTTCGGCCACCTGGAAGGCGACGAGGCGTTACGCAAGGTGGCGGCGACCATTCGTGATGCCAGCAGCCGTCCTTCGGATTTGCCGGCGCGTTATGGCGGTGAAGAGTTTGCCCTGGTGCTGCCCAATACCTCGCCGGGCGGTGCGCGGCTGGTGGCCGAGAAGCTGCGCCAGGCGGTGGCGAGCCTGAAAATCCCGCACATTGCCCCGGCAGAAGGGGCGAGCCTGACCATCAGTATCGGCTTGGCGACCATGACCCCGGTGCAGGGCACCGATTGCCGGCAATTGATCTCGGCGGCGGACAAGGGCCTGTACCTGGCCAAGCACAATGGGCGCAATCAGGTGGGGATCGAGTAGGGAATACGGTCTGCGGGATGTCGCAGACCTAATGTGGGAGCGGGCTTGCTCGCGAATGCGGTGTGTCAGTCAATGCATCTGGCGACTGAACCACCGCATTCGCGAGCAAGCCCGCTCCCACATTTGATCTTCATCGCTGTCTGGATGGTGCATATCCCCGCCTTTTCGGCCAAGCGGACTGCCGTTATCAGCCGTTTGTCGTTATACTCGTCGGCTTTCAAAAGTTCGCCAACGAGTGCTGCCCGCCATGGAAATCAACCCGATCCTTAACACCATCAAGGACCTGTCCGAGCGCTCCGAAACTATTCGGGGGTATCTTTGACTACGATCAAAAGCATGAGCGTCTGACCGAAGTCAATCGCGAGCTTGAAGATCCGGCTGTCTGGAACAAACCTGAATACGCCCAGGAACTGGGCCGCGAGCGCGCTGCGCTGGCGCAGATCGTCGACACCCTCGACGAATTGAACACCGGTCTGGGCGATTGCCGCGACCTGCTGGACATGGCCGTCGAAGAAAACGACGAAGGCGCAGTGGGCGATGTCGTCGCCGAGCTGGCCCGTCTCGAGGAAAACCTCGCCAAACTCGAATTCCGCCGCATGTTCAGCCATGAAATGGACCCGAACAACGCCTACCTGGACATCCAGGCCGGTTCCGGCGGCACCGAAGCCCAGGACTGGGCCAACATCCTGTTGCGCATGTACCTGCGCTGGGCCGACAAACGCGGTTTCGACGCGACCATCATGGAACTGTCGGCCGGTGAAGTCGCCGGCATCAAGGGCGCGACCGTGCACATCAAGGGCGAATACGCCTTTGGCTGGCTGCGGACCGAGATCGGCGTACACCGCCTGGTGCGCAAGAGCCCGTTCGACTCCGGCAACCGTCGCCACACGTCGTTCTCCGCCGTTTTCGTCTCGCCAGAGATCGACGACAAGGTGGAAATCGAGATCAACCCGGCAGACCTGCGGATCGACACCTACCGTTCCTCCGGTGCCGGTGGCCAGCACGTAAACACCACCGACTCGGCCGTACGTATTACCCACGTACCGACCAATACCGTGGTGAGCTGCCAGAACGAACGTTCCCAGCACGCGAACAAGGACACCGCCATGAAAATGCTGCGGGCCAAGTTGTACGAGCAGGAAATGCAGAAACGCAACGCCGCGTCCCAGGCGCTGGAAGACACCAAGTCGGATATCGGCTGGGGTCACCAGATCCGCTCGTATGTGCTCGACGCGTCGCGGATCAAGGATCTGCGTACCAACATCGAACGCAGCGACTGCGACAAGGTGCTCGACGGTGATATCGACGAATACCTGGAAGCCAGCCTGAAATCTGGCCTGTAACTCCTTTGTAGGAGCCGGCTTGCCGGCGATCCCCGGCCGCAGGCCGGGGACAACGAACCTGATGGAAAATTTAAAGACATGAGCGACCAACAACTCGACCCGCAAGCCCTGCAACAGGAAGAAAACTCCCTGATCGCCCTGCGCAAGGAAAAGCTTGCTGCCGAGCGCGCCAAGGGCAATGCCTTCCCGAACGACTTCCGCCGCGAAAACTACTGCGATGCCTTGCAGAAACAGTACGCGGACAAGACCAAGGAAGAGCTGGCAGAGGCTGCAATCCCGGTCAAGGTTGCCGGTCGCATCATGCTCAACCGTGGCTCGTTCATGGTGATCCAGGACATGACCGGTCGCATCCAGGTCTACGTCAACCGTAAAACCCTGTCCGAAGAAACCCTGGCCTCGGTGAAAACCTGGGACATGGGCGACATCATTGCCGCCGAAGGCACCCTGGCCCGTTCCGGCAAGGGTGACCTGTACGTTGAAATGACCAGCGTGCGCCTGCTGACCAAATCCCTGCGCCCGCTGCCGGACAAGCACCACGGCCTGACCGACACCGAGCAGCGCTATCGCCAGCGCTACGTTGACCTGATCGTCAACGAAGAAGTGCGCCAGACCTTCCGCGTGCGTTCGCAGGTTATTGCGCACATCCGCAGCTTCCTGATGAAGCGCGACTTCCTCGAAGTTGAAACGCCGATGCTGCAAACCATCCCGGGTGGTGCCGCAGCCAAGCCGTTCGAAACCCACCACAACGCGCTGGACATGGAAATGTTCCTGCGTATTGCGCCTGAGCTGTACCTCAAGCGGCTTGTTGTTGGCGGCTTCGAAAAAGTGTTCGAGATCAACCGCAACTTCCGTAACGAAGGCGTTTCGACCCGTCACAACCCTGAATTCACCATGTTGGAGTTCTACCAGGCCTACGCCGACTACGAAGACAACATGGACCTGACCGAGGAACTGTTCCGCGAACTGGCGCAACTGGTCCTGGGCACCACCGACGTGCCATACGGCGACAAGGTGTTCCACTTCGGCGAGCCGTTCGTGCGCCTGTCGGTGTTCGACTCGATCCTCAAGTACAACCCTGAGCTGACCGCCGATGACCTGAACGACATCGACAAGGCCCGCGCCATCGCCAAGAAAGCCGGCGCCAAGGTGCTGGGCTTCGAAGGCCTGGGCAAATTGCAGGTGATGATTTTCGAAGAGCTGGTGGAGCACAAGCTGGAGCAGCCGCACTTCATTACCCAGTACCCGTTCGAAGTGTCGCCGCTGGCCCGTCGCAACGATGACAACCCGAACGTCACCGACCGTTTCGAGCTGTTCATCGGCGGCCGTGAAATCGCCAACGCCTACTCCGAGCTGAACGATGCCGAAGACCAGGCCGAGCGCTTCATGGCCCAGGTGGCCGACAAGGACGCTGGCGACGACGAGGCGATGCACTACGACGCCGACTTCGTACGCGCCCTGGAATACGGCATGCCGCCTACCGCCGGTGAAGGTATCGGCATCGACCGGTTGGTGATGTTGTTGACCAACTCGCCGTCGATCCGTGACGTGATCTTGTTCCCGCACATGCGGCCACAAGCGTAACCGTAGCGAAATCCGAAGCCGCCTTTTATAAGGCGGCTTTTTTATGTGGCGTTTATAAGCGTCAAGTAAACAGCGCCAGGTGATCGTTCCCACGCTCCGCGTGGGAACGCAGCCCGTGACGCTCCGCGTCACACTGTGGAGGAAGATCCGTCGTGAACCGCGTAATGGCTCAAAAGGGTGCCGCCGGCATTGCCGCTGCCGTGGCTGAAAGTGTTCAGTACCAGGGCCGCAAGGCCAGTCGCCGGGGCAGTGAGCAGCGCAGGCAGGACATTCTCGATGCAGCGATGCGCATCGTGGTACGCGAAGGCGTGCGTGCCGTGCGTCACCGTGCGGTGGCGGCGGAAGCCGGTGTGCCGTTGTCGGCCACCACCTATTACTTCAAGGACATCGACGACCTGCTCACCGACACCTTCGCCCAATATGTGGAGCGCAGCGCCGCGTTCATGGGCAAGTTGTGGGTGCGTAACGAAGGCCTGCTGCGCGAGATGGTGGCTTATGGCGACGGCAGCCCGCAGTCGCGCTCGCAACTGGCCGATGACATCGCGCGCCTGACCGCCGATTACGTGCAACGCCAATTGCTCAACCGCCGTGAGCACCTGATGGCCGAGCAGGCGTTTCGCCAGGAAGCGCTGCTGAACCCGCGCCTGGCCGAGCTGGTGCGCTCCCACCAGCAAATCCTGCTGCAGGGCACTTGCCAGTTTTTCCAGGTATTGGGTTCCCGCGAGCCGCAACAGGATGCCAAAGTGTTGACGGCGATTATCGGTCGGATGGAATATCAGGGCCTGCTGGGCGGCTCAGAGCCTCTGACCAGCGAAGAAATGCTTGAGATCCTCAAGCGTTACATGCATTTGGTGTTGGCTTCGGTCTGACACAGGGGATTGTCCAATGAAAGCCTGGCGCGTCGTCGTGATCGCCTTGTCGTTCCTGTTGCTCAGCGGTTGCCTGGTGACCTTCAAGGACCCGTTGCCCGCCAGCGAGGCGGCGCCTGATGGACTGCTTGGCAAATGGGCCAGCAAAAATGCCTGGGGTGAGCCGCTCAACCTGCAAATCAGCCGCGTCGGTAAGCACCGCTACAAAGCCGTGAGCTACCCTAAGGCCAAGCCGGGCCAGCGGGATGAATACCTGTTCACGGTTTCCCGGCATGGCAGCCGCTGGTATCTGTCGGCGCCATTGCCGACCAGGTTCGGCGGGCATTACATCCTCGCCGGGTTCGAATTGAATGATGAGCACGAGCTGGTGGTCTACAACCTCGACCTGGATCAGGTCCACCAGGCGGTCGGCCAGAAGGTCCTGAGTGGCAGCACCGTCGAAACCGTCGAGGGTGCCGGTGTGTTGATCGACAGTTCCATGGCCCGGGTATTTGCGTACCTGGATGATCCGGCCAATGCCGATGTGTTCGTCGAAGCCGTGCGCTACCAGCGTGCAGGCAAATAACGTTTAAAGAGGAAGTACCGGGTGGACGATTACCAGCAGACGATACGCGCCTTGTCCGATCGCATTGTGCTGGCGCAAACACCGATTCGCGTCCTCGACGCCGTGAAGTGGGACGAGAATATTCGCCAGGGATTCCTCAAGGCCAAGGGCAAGGAAATGCCGGCGGTGGACCGCGACTACTACCTGACCCGGCCGCTGTCGTTCGATTCCAGCGCGGTGAAGCTCGAGTTCCAGAACATCGAGCGTGACATCACCCGCCAGCTTGGCCAGTTCAACCCGGTCGGGCAGATCATGCGGCGCATGTGCAAGGAGTACCGCATGGTGGTGCGCATGCTCGAAGCGCGGGGCACCGAGGATTTCGGCCTGATCTCCCAGGAGCTGTACGGTGCCGCTTCCGATGCGTTCCATGCCGGTGACCCGACCCTGGCCGACCTCGGCCTGATGATGTCGGACTACCTGAACAATATCGATGGCCGTGGCGACCTCAAGGACGAAGCCAAGACCCTGACCGCCAAGGACGCCGTCAACCTGCTGCAGAGCCGCCTGAACAAGGTATTCGGCGAGGCCGAGGAAACCATCCGGGTGTTCGAGTCCGACGGTATCGTGGCGGATGCGGCGGCAGGTGCCGACTACATCAAGATCCGCGCCGACGCGATGTTCAACGACCGCGACGTGCGCGCCCTGGAGGTCCATGAAGGCCTGGTGCACGTGGGCACCACCCTCAATGGGCAAAACCAGCCGATCTGCACCTTCCTGTCCAAGGGCCCGCCCTCGTCGACCGTGACCCAGGAAGGCCTGGCGATCCTGATGGAAATCATCACCTTCGCCTCCTACCCCAGCCGTCTGCGCAAGCTGACCAACCGCACTCGCGCCATTCATATGGTGGAGCAGGGAGCCGACTTCCTGCAGGTGTTCGAGTTCTTCCGTGAGCAGGGCTTTGAGATGGCGGAAAGCTACGGCAACGCGAGCCGGGTTTTCCGTGGGTCGACGCCTACGGGTCTGCCGTTTACCAAGGATTTGTCCTACCTCAAGGGCTTTATCATGGTTTACAACTACATTCAGTTGGCCGTGCGCAAAGGCAAGCTGGAGCAAGTGCCGTTGTTGTTCTGCGGCAAGACCACCCTGGAAGACATGCGTACCCTGCGCCAACTGGTGGACGAAGGCCTGGTGGTGCCACCCAAATACCTGCCGGATCAGTTCCGCGACATGAATGCGTTGGCGGCGTGGATGTGTTTCTCCAACTTCCTCAACCATTTGAGCCTGGACCGGATCGAGGCGGATTACTCCAATATCCTTTAACGATATCTCTGAAGGAACTCAGTCAAAATGTGGGAGCGGGCTTGCTCGCGAATGCGGTGTATCAGCAACAGATGTGGTTACTGAATCACCGCATTCGCGAGCAAGCCCGCTCCCACCTTGATCTCCATAGGTCTTCAGGATCGTTCCCAACCCATTCACGAGGCTTCAACGGATGAGAATCCTCGGCATTCTTTGCCTGCTACTGACCCTTAACGGCTGCAGCTCCTTATTGTTCTATCCGGAGCGCGGCATGCCGTTCACCCCGGAAAAGGCTCGCCTGCAATACCGTGACGTCACATTGACCACCGCCGATGGTCTGAAGCTCCACGCCTGGTGGCTGCCGGCCAAGGCCGGCGTGCCGCTCAAGGGCACGGTGCTGCACCTGCACGGCAATGGCGGCAATCTCGCCTGGCACCTCGGCGGCAGCTGGTGGCTGCCGGAGCAGGGCTATCAAGTGCTGTTGGTGGACTATCGCGGCTACGGGCTGTCCGAAGGCGAACCTTCGCTGCCGGCGGTTTACCAGGACATCGACGCTGCCTTCAAGTGGATCGACAGCGCCCCCGAAACCCAGGGCCAGCCGTTGATCGTGCTCGGCCAAAGCCTGGGCGGCGCGCTAGTGGTGCACTACCTGGCGGAACATCCCGAACGTCAGCCGCAGCTCAAGGCGCTGGTACTGGACGGTGTGCCGGCCAGTTATCGTGACGTAGGACAATTCGCCCTCAGCACCTCCTGGCTAACATGGCCGTTCCAGGTGCCGTTGTCGTGGCTGGTGCCGGACGGCGACAGTGCGATCAACGCCATGCCCCGGCTGACCGGCGTGCCGAAATTGTTGTTCCATAGCCTGGACGACCCGATCGTGCCGCTCTCCAACGGCATTCGCCTGTATCAGGCTGCGCCGCCACCGCGGGTGCTGCAACTGACCCGGGGTGGCCACGTGCAAACCTTTGCCGACAAGACCTGGCAAACCGTGATGCTGCGCTACCTGGACGACCCCCAGCATTTCAACGGGCTGCGCCGCCTGGGGGAAATCCCCAATTACCCGGCGGCCCCGAACTCCAACGCAGAGAACCCGCAATGAGCGAAGAACGCAACATGATCCCCCTGATCCTCACCGGCATCGGCACCATCATCGGTACCGTTGGCTGCCTGTGGTACTACGGCTATTTGCACTTCGCCAAGCCCGAGGATGCGTTGCTGCTCAGCGACTTCACCATGCTCAAGACCGTGCCGGGCGAGGACTACAAAATCTCCCTGACCCCGGCCGCCCAGGTGGCGCAATGCGTTGATGGCGTGCTGGTGCTGTTTGATACCGAACAGAAAGGGCTGACCGGCGTACTGGTCAACAGCAAGAAGCAGGCAGTGCGTTGCATGGGGCAGGAAACGCCGCAATTGGAGCAGTAGCGCGAGTCAAGTGGGAAAGGTCTGGAACCATTTTAAGTGGATTGCCACAGATTCCGTACTGGCCAGCAGCGCTGGATCGGTTATCTCGGATACTTAATTTGGAGTCACTTGAATGGACATTCCTCGCGTAAATAACTCGTCTTCCCCATTCACTGCCGGTGCGGGGGGAGGTGATTCGCGACTTCAGCAATTGGAACAAGAGATTCAGAAGTTGAAGAACCAGATCGCCCAAGGAGGCGGTGGTGCACAGGGCGCGCAGGGCGAAGAAAGCCTTGAGGAAAGGCTCAAGAGGCTCGAGGCGGAGCTGGCCCAACTCAAAGGGCAGGCGGCTCCGGAGCAGGATAACTCGGCGCCAGTAAGCTACTGACCCGATGCTCTTGAAGCGCACTGGGACCTCTTGATTCCTGGCCTGCAAATAAAAGAATCCCGCCATTTGGCGGGATTTTTCATGCGGCCTCAAACGATCATGCAGCGACGGAGCGGGCGGCGTGGTGTGCGGGCTGGGCCCTCCGGTGCAGTCGTAGTTGATGATGGAAATATCTGGAACCGTATTGCGTAACGCACCACAGAAGCGATGTGATTTACACGAGTTGGGGCGAGAAGGTGGCGATAGATATTGCTGCAATAAGCAACATGGTGAACATGCTCAGGGGGCACGAGAAGCTGGAAATGCTCGACGCCGAGGATCATAAGCTCAAGCAATTGCTCGACAAGCTGTCGGAACATGGCTACGGCGGGAAGATAGAGCTACCAGCCGAGGATCCCAACCGACCTGTCCGGTTCGACGACCCGAAAAAAAACCCACAGTAACGTGGGTTTTTTTTCCAGCATCAATCGATCAGTTGGCCATCGAAGAACGTGGCTTGACCGGCTGGTTGTCGTTGGAGATGGTCACTTCAACGCGGCGGTTCATGGCGCGGCCCGAAACGCTGCCGTTATCGGCAACCGGGTATTCCTTGCCATAGCCCTGGGTCACGATGCGCGAGATATCCACACCCTGGTTGGCCAGTGCGCGCTGTACGGAAGCGGCGCGGCGCTCGGACAGGCTCTGGTTGTACGAGTCGGAACCGGTGCTGTCGGTGTAGCCTTCGACGATCACTTTACGGTCCGGGTTATCGCGCAGGAACTGCGCCAGCTTGGTGATGTTCACCAGGCCGCTGGACTTGAGGTCCGACTTGTTGGTGGCGAACAGCACGTCACCAAAGGTCACCAGTGTGCCGCGATCAGTCTGCTTGGCGTTCAAGCTGTCCTGCAGTTGCTTGATCTGCGCGTCACGGGCCTGCAGCAGGGCGCGGGCACGTTCGTCACCGGCGTTTTTCAGCTTGGCTTCGGACTCACGCAGGACGATGGTGTCCTTGGCCACTTCAACGCGCTGGTTGGTCAGGTAGGCCAGTTGGTCGACCTTCTTCTGGTCTTCCTTGTCGCGGTAGGCCTTGTCAGCCTTGTCCAGCCAGTCGCTGGCGTCTTTGGTTTCCAGCGCCGCTACCTTGGTAGCTTGCGGGTTGGCTTGCAGGGCCGAGAAGTTGGTCCGAGCATTTTCCAGGTTCTGGTTCGGCGGGGTGGAGCAAGCCGCCAGAGCAACGCTCATCGCCAGCAGGGCAGGGATCATCAATTGTTTACGCATAGTCGTGTCGTCCTTTCAATTCGGTTTCGGGTGCAATGCAATCAGGGGCGGCGGCTTACTGTTGCGGCTGGATCACAGCCGGGCGCATGCCTTCCTGACGCAGCTCCTGAACAGCTTTCTGGGAATCCTTCACAGCCTGTTCGGCCTTGGCAGCCTGGGCTTTACGCTCTGCTACGCGAGCGTCCCACTCGGACTGTTCGGCCAGGCGACGGGCTTCGTCGTAGTTCTTGTCGTGCATGGCGATTTCAGCTTGCTTCAGTTTGTCCTGGGCAGACTTCATCTCCACGGCTGCGAACTCGGTACCGCCGGCGCTGACAGCGCTGTTCACCGCAGATTGGGTAACAGCGTATTGCTCGGTCGGCGGGTTGCCGGCGCAGCCAGCCAGTACGAAGCTGGTGCCGATTGCCAGCGCGGCCAATTTAAGCCCGCGCAGGTGGTTAAACGAGGTTTTGGCAGTGCTGGTCTTCATCGTCTTCAACTCCATTAGGTAACTCCTGAAAAACATCAAATCCATCTCCGGCTTGCAGTGTCTGCGGGGCCCGGCGGTTAGCTCAGGACGCCTATTCAAACGGCTGTTCCAAGTGATGGCTTACTGGCTGTGACCGGAAGCTTTTTTGAATAGTTCAGCGAAGATGGCGATTTGCCTAAAAAAATATTTGACTGAACGGTCAGTGTTTAAAAGTTGGAACTTTTGCATGGCGCAGCGGTATCCAGGGCCTGTGGGAGGCCCTGAATACGGGAGGTTAAGGGGTTCGAGGCGCAGGTTTACTAGTGTTTCTGCTTGTCGGACTGAGCTGACAAATCGTGCAGGTAACGCCGTGACAGGCTGAGAAACCGTGGGGTTGGGCCGACATCCTCATACAGCGGATCGCCTTCCTCATCGGTCGCAATCACCTGCTTGCCCTTGATGTAGGGAAAGCTCGCTTCCAGCTCTTCGAGAGCTGCGCCAATCAACTCGCCGAGCAGTTCTTCGGTATGGCGTTTGGGGTACATCTCGGAGATCGCCGCCAGCCTGGCGGCGGCTTCCACGTCCAGATGGATGGCGTATTCGGTTTTGGTCAGGCGACCCTTGGCGTTTTCTTCCCAATGCTGGGCCAGTTCTCGGATTTTCATGGCAACCTCAATGGAGCCCACGGTACGCGGGCGATGATGAGTGACCAGCCGGCCAGCGCGGATAACGCTGCGGCTTACTGTTGAGACTAGCTGCAACTCACAAGGTTTAAAGTTCCTTGTAAGACGTCGCCGTGGGCGGCACTCTTGAAGATCAAAGCGTCCCGGATTTTCTGCTGGAGATTGGCTGATGAGCGATATCGATGCACGTTTGCGTGAGGATGTTCACCTGCTGGGTGAACTGTTGGGCAACACGATTCGAGAACAGTACGGCGATGAATTCCTCGACAAGATCGAGCAGATCCGTAAAGGCGCCAAGGCCGACCGCCGTGGCGCAGCCTCGGAGCAGGTGGCCGGCGAAGAGCTGAGTGCCAGCCTCAATCAACTCAAGGAAGACGAACTGCTGCCGGTGGCGCGGGCCTTCAACCAGTTTCTCAACCTGGCCAACATCGCCGAGCAGTACCAGTTGATCCACCGCCGCGATGAATCAACCCCGGCGCCGTTTGAGTCACGGGTACTGCCGGAACTGCTGGCACGCTTGCAGAGTGAAGGCCACAGCAGCGAATCCCTGGCGCGCCAGTTGGGCCGGCTGGAAATCGAACTGGTGCTCACCGCTCACCCCACCGAAGTCGCCCGCCGCACCCTGATCCAGAAATACGACGCCATCGCCGCACAACTGGCCCTGCAGGATCACCGCGACCTCACCACCGCCGAGCGCGAGCAGATCCGCAATCGCCTGCAACGCCTGATCGCCGAAGCCTGGCACACCGAAGAAATCCGCCGCACCCGGCCCACGCCGGTAGACGAAGCCAAGTGGGGCTTTGCGGTGATCGAGCATTCGTTGTGGCACGCCATCCCGAATTATTTGCGCAAGGCCGATCACGCCTTGCACGCGGCTACCGGCCTGCGCCTGCCTCTGGAGGCCGCGCCGATTCGCTTCGCTTCCTGGATGGGCGGCGACCGCGACGGCAACCCCAACGTCACCGCCCCGGTCACCCGCGAAGTGCTGTTGCTGGCGCGCTGGATGGCGGCTGACCTGTACTTGCGCGACATCGACCACCTCGCCTCCGAACTGTCGATGCAACAGGCCAGCCCGGCATTGCAGGCCAAGGTGGGTGACAGCGTCGAACCTTACCGGGCGTTGCTCAAGCAATTGCGTGAGCGGCTGCGCGCCACACGCCAATGGGCCCACACCTCGTTGACCAGCACCACGCCGGCGCCCGCCGATGTGCTGCAAAACAACCGCGACCTGCTCGAGCCTTTGCAACTGTGCTACGAGTCGCTGCATAGCTGCGGCATGGGCGTGATTGCCGACGGCCCCCTGCTGGATTGCTTGCGTCGGGCGGTCACGTTCGGGCTGTTCCTGGTGCGCCTCGACGTACGCCAGGATTCCACCCGCCACTGCGCGGCCATGACCGAAATCACCGACTACCTGGGCCTTGGCCGGTACGAGGATTGGGACGAAGAGGCGCGCATCAGCTTCCTGATGAAGGAACTGGCCAACCGTCGACCCTTGTTGCCGGGCTACTTCAAGCCTTCGGCAGACACCGCCGAAGTGCTGAACACCTGTAAGGAAATCGCTGCCGCACCGGCTGCGTCCCTGGGTTCCTACGTCATCTCCATGGCCGGCGCCGCGTCGGACGTGTTGGCCGTGCAACTGCTGCTCAAGGAGTCCGGCGTACAACGGCCGATGCGTGTGGTGCCGTTGTTCGAGACCCTGGCTGACCTGGACAACGCAGGCCCGGTGATCGAGAAACTGCTGCTGTTGCCGGGTTATCGCGCCCGCCTGCAGGGCCCGCAGGAAGTGATGATCGGCTACTCGGATTCGGCCAAGGACGCGGGCACTACCGCCGCCGCCTGGGCGCAATACCGGGCCCAGGAACGGCTGGTGGAAATCTGCCGCGAACAACAAGTCGAACTGCTGCTGTTCCACGGTCGTGGCGGCACTGTAGGCCGCGGCGGCGGCCCGGCTCACGCGGCGATTCTGTCGCAGCCTCCTGGGTCGGTGGCGGGGCGTTTCCGCACCACTGAGCAGGGCGAGATGATCCGCTTCAAGTTCGGCCTGCCGGACATCGCCGAGCAGAATCTCAACCTGTACCTGGCGGCGGTGCTGGAGGCAACCTTGCTGCCACCGCCACCACCGGAGCCGGCCTGGCGCCACTTGATGGACGAATTGGCCGCCGACGGTGTCAGCGCTTACCGCGCCGTGGTGCGGGAAAATCCGCAGTTCGTCGAGTATTTCCGCCAGTCCACGCCGGAGCAGGAACTGGGTCGCTTGCCCCTGGGCAGTCGTCCGGCCAAGCGCCGGGCTGGTGGCATTGAAAGCCTGCGGGCGATCCCGTGGATCTTCGGCTGGACCCAGACCCGCCTGATGCTGCCGGCCTGGCTCGGCTGGGAAGCGGCGTTGAACAATGCCCTGAAGCGTGGCGAAGGCGAGTTGCTGGGGCAGATGCGCGAGCAGTGGCCGTTCTTTCGTACCCGCATCGATATGCTGGAAATGGTGCTGGCCAAGGCCGACGCCGATATCGCCCGGCTGTATGACGAGCGATTGGTGCAGCCCGATCTGCTGCCATTGGGCGCGCACTTACGCGACCTATTGTCGCAGGCGTGCAGTGTGGTGCTTGGCCTGACTGGCCAGTCTCAGCTGCTGGCCCACAGCCCCCATACGCTTGAGTTCATCCGCCTGCGCAACACCTACCTGGACCCGTTGCACCTGCTGCAGGCCGAATTGCTGGCCCGATCGCGACAACAGGAAGCGGCACAGGACAGCCCTCTGGAACAGGCGCTGCTGGTGTCTGTGGCCGGTATTGCCGCTGGTTTGCGCAACACCGGCTGACATTTATGGCGTGTTCTCAATAGCTTGCAGATACCCCGCGCCGGTCGCCGTAAAATTGGCGACCGGCGTTTTGCTGTCAGGGTTGTACCTGCCTATAAAGCCAGCGCGGCGCGGGTTTCTCCTACTTTCGGCGGCTTGTGTGGTTTGGGCCTGCTGTGTATCTTGATCAGCCTTTGGCCGTTTGTGCGGCCTGGACCCAAAATTTCCGAGATTGGCCCCACGCGGCGAATCCGAGCGTCATCTCTATAAAAAATTGAGGAGCACATCGATGCGCGTCATTCTGCTGGGAGCTCCCGGGGCCGGTAAAGGTACTCAGGCAAAGTTCATCACTGAAAAATTCGGCATTCCACAAATCTCCACCGGCGACATGCTGCGTGCGGCCGTCAAAGCCGGCACCGTGCTGGGCCTGATCGCCAAGAGCGTGATGGACAGCGGCGGCCTGGTCTCCGATGACCTGATCATCAACCTGGTCAAGGAACGCATCAGCCAGGAAGACTGCAAGAACGGTTTCCTGTTCGACGGCTTCCCGCGCACCATTCCCCAGGCTGAAGCCCTGGTGAAGGCCGGCGTCGAGCTGGACAACGTGGTGGAAATCGCCGTTGAAGACGAAGAGATCGTGCAGCGTATTGCCGGTCGTCGTGTTCACGAGGCCTCGGGCCGCGTCTACCACATCGTCTACAACCCGCCGAAAGTCGCGGGCAAGGACGATGTTACCGGCGAAGACCTGGTACAGCGTAAGGACGACACCGAAGAGACCGTGCGTCATCGCCTGTCGGTCTACCATTCCCAGACCAAGCCGCTGGTGGACTTCTACCAGAAACTCTCGGCCGCCCAGGGCAAGCCGAAGTACAGCCACATCGAAGGTGTGGGTTCGGTTGAAGCCATCACTGGCAAAGTACTGGAAGCGCTGATCTGATCGTTCATCCGCTTGATTGACAACGGCCCGCTTGCGGGCCGTTGTTGTTTATACTGACGCACTTTTTTTCAACGTGGATGCATACACCGATGAGCACCTTGCTGGCCCTGGACACCGCGACTGAAGCTTGCTCCGTTGCCCTGCTGCACGATGGCAAGGTTACGAGCCACTACGAGGTGATCCCGCGCCTGCACGCGCAGAAGCTGTTGCCGATGATCAAGCAATTGCTGCTGGACGCGGGCACCACCTTGTCGGCAGTGGACGCCATCGCATTCGGGCGCGGCCCGGGCGCGTTCACCGGCGTGCGCATCGCTATCGGTGTGGTCCAGGGGTTGGCGTTTGCGCTGGAGCGTCCGGTGTTGCCGGTGTCCAACCTGGCGGTGCTGGCGCAGCGGGCATTTCGCGAACATGGCGCCAACCAGGTCGCGGCGGCCATCGATGCGCGCATGGATGAAGTGTATTGGGGCTGCTACCGCGAAACCGCTGGCGAGATGCGCCTGGTGGGGGCTGAAGCTGTGCTGTCGCCTGAAACGGCGGCCTTGCCGGCTGATGCCAGCGGCGACTGGTTCGGTGCCGGCACCGGCTGGGGCTACGGCGAGCGCATTGGCGTGACGCTTGCCGGCCAGGATGCCGGAATGCTGCCCCACGCCGAAGACCTGCTGGCCCTGGCACGCTTTGCCTGGGAGCGAGGCGAGGCGATTCCGGCGGACCAGGCGGCGCCCGTGTACCTGCGGGATAAAGTGGCGCAGACCAAGGCTGAACGCGGGATTATTTGACGTCAAAAGTGCGGGCAATTTCAGACAAAAATAGCCAATCGTCAGAATTTGCCCGCGCTTTTAAACCTTTTACCAATTATGTGTTCTAGTTATCACCAGAGCATTTGCGCGCCATGGAAAGCGCCACTAAAATGCCATCACCGATACCGAGTTCGCATGTATGCGCATAGACGGCTTTTCATCACAGTCCTACCCCCTCAAGCGCAAGCCTCGCAAGGCGAACGTGACGGTAGACGACTCCGTCGAAGACTCGCCCGACTTTGTTGAAATCCAGTCTGACAACACTGCTGTTTCAACCCGTTCCCAGGGTTCCGGCGGTGCACGTACCAGTGGCGTTCCTGCCCGCCAGCAAGACATGATCTTCCCGCGCTCCATGAGCAAAAACGTCGCCAATGCTCTGGCCAGCTACCTGACCACTGCCGGCTTTGTCGAATGGGATATGGAAGTGCTGGGCCTCGATATCCATATCTGATGCTGTTGCCTTACTACCTCGGTTGTCCGTCCTGGAGTGAAAACGCCTGGCGCGAATACCTGTATCCCGCCGACGCCCGCTCCAGCGATTACCTTGCCCTGTATTCCCAGGTCTTCAACGCCGTCGAGGGCAACACCACGTTCTACGCCCGTCCTTCCGTCGCTACCGTGCAGCGCTGGGCTGAAATCATGCCCGAGCATTTTCGCTTCACGGCCAAGTTTCCGGGGGATATCAGCCACAGCGGCAACCTGATCGAGCAGTTGCCGGCGGCGGAAAGTTTCCTGGGGTTGATGAGCCCGTTGGGCGAGCGTATTTCGCCGTTGTGGCTGCAGCTGCCGGCCAGTTTTACCCCGCAGCGCCTGGGTGAGTTGGCCGGGTTTATCGACGGGCTGGAGCGACCGTTGGCGGTGGAGGTGCGTCACTCGGAATTTTTCGCCAAGGGCGACGCCGAGCGCAGTCTCAACCGCTTGCTGCGCGACCGCGGTGTCGAGCGCATCTGCCTGGACCCGCGTGCGTTGTTCAGTTGCACCTCCACCTCGGCAGCCGTGCTGCACGCCCAATCGAAAAAGCCCAAGGTGCCGCCTCGCCCGGCGGCGCTGACGCAGTTTCCGCAAGTGCGCTTTATTGGCCATCCGGAGTTGGAAGCCAATGATCCGTTCCTGGTGCCCTGGATTGAAAAGGTCGCCGGCTGGATCGAAGAGGGGCGTACGCCCTACGTGTTTCTTCACACTTCCGACAACCGCCTGGCCGCCCAACTGGCCTTGCGCTTTCATGAGAAATTGATGCTGCGCTTGCCCGGCTTGCCGGCATTGCCCACCCTGCATCGAGAACCCGCAGCGGAGCAACTGGGGTTACTCTAAGGCTCCTTTTCCCGATAGGAGTCAGTCATGGATGCCCAAACCCTTCGCGCCGAAACCTTCAAGGCCCTGCACGAGCGTGACCGCGCGTTCGTGATGCCCAATCCATGGGATGCCGGCTCCGCAAAAATGCTCGCCAGCCTGGGGTTTGAAGCCCTGGCCACCACCAGCGCCGGCTTTGCCTTCAGCCTCGGCCGCCCGGATGCCGAAGGTGCGTTGTCCCTGGAAGACACCTTGGGCAATGCCGGGGCGATCGTCCAGGCGACCTCGCTGCCCGTCGCCGCCGACCTGGAAAACTGCTTCAGTGACACCCCTGAAGGCTGCGCCGAGACTATCCTGCGGGCGGCAGCGACTGGGATTGTCGGTGGCTCCATCGAAGACGCCACCGGAATTGCCGTCGACCCGATCTATCCCTTTGACCTTTCCGTGGAGCGCGTCGAAGCCGCAGTCGCCGCTGCCCGCAGTTTGCCATTCCCCTTCACCCTGACCGCCCGCGCAGAAAACCTCCTGCATGGCCGGCTGGATTTGCCCGACACCATTCGCCGCCTGCAGGCCTACGCCGAAGCTGGCGCCGACGTGCTCTATGCACCGGCCCTGCGCAGTGCCGAGGAAGTATTGGCGGTGGTGAAGGCGGTTGCACCCAAGCCCGTGAATATCTTGATGTCAGGCGCCCTGAAACTCAGCGTGGCGCAGTTGAGCGAGATGGGCGTCAAGCGCATCAGCGTCGGCTCGGCCATGGCCCTGGCGGCTTATGGCGAGTTCTTCAGGGCGGCCCAGGAGGTTCATGAGTTGGGCACGTTTACCTTCACTGAGCGCTCGATGCCGTTCAACCAGGCCAATCAACTGTTCAAGGGCTGAGGCGTGCGTTTCTTCAAGGTGCTGGGCGTGCTGCTGGTGTTGGCAGGTGGTGTGTTGGTTGGCGTGTGGCGGGGCTGGGTGCCGCTGCCCGATGAGTGGAACCCGTGGGCGCCGCTGGACGTGCGGGCAAGCCCGAACCTGCTGACCCGATTCAAGCTTGGGCGTTTGCAGGATGATCCTGCCCTATGTGACCAAGTGCTGAAGACCTCCGGGCTGCGGGTCGCCCATCAGGCGGACAGCCCTGCCGACGCGGCTTGCCCGCTGCGCAATACATTGCGGGTTCAAGGCGCTGATGTCGGCTTGAGCAGCAGCTTTCTCGCCAGTTGCCCGCTGGCCGTGGCGTTCGCCCTGTTCGAGCGCCATAGCCTGCAACCAGCGGCCCAGGCGGTGTTTGGCCAGGCAGTGACGCGGGTCGATCACCTGGGCAGCTTTGCCTGTCGCAATATCTACAACCGCGCCAACGGGCGACTCAGCCAGCATGCGTCGGCCAATGCGTTGGATATCGCCGGGTTTCGCCTGGCGGACGGGCGCACCATCAGTGTGCTCAAGGATTGGCCGGGTGACGGCGAGCGTGCGCGCTTCCTGCGGCAAGTGCGCGACGGCGCCTGCAAGGATTTCAATGTGGTGTTGAGCCCGGATTACAACGCCGCCCACCGTAATCACTTTCATCTGGACATGGGTCGGTGGTGGGTGTGTCGCTGAGGGTCAGGCGGCCAGGCGCAGGTTGTGCAGGATCAGCGGACGCGCCCAGCGGCTGTCGAAATCCAGGGCTTTCTGTTGCTCAACCAGCTCTTCTGCCGGGAACGGTGGCGGTGGTGGTGGCAGCAGGTCCAGTTCGAATTCGGCGATCGGCAAATGCAGCGGGCGTGGTTGCGGCGCCGGACCCGGTTCGGGCAGCGGTTGGCCGGCGGTCAGGACGATCGGGCGCACCCAGGCGCTTTCGAAGTTTTGCTGCTTTTGCTGGGCGACCACTTCTTCCGCCGGGTACGGTGGCGGGGCCGGTGGCAGCAGTTCCAGTTCGAATTCGGCGATGGGCAGGAACAGCGGCTCGGGCGGGGCGATCTCGGTGTCTGTCACATCACAGGCGCGCTGGGTGACGATCTGCGACAGCAGGTCACTGCCTTCGCTGGGTTCTACCGCCGGGTCCACAGGTTTCGCCACCGACTTGGCGAGCGCGCCCGGCGTGTCGCCGAGCTGTTCGGCCAACGCCTGGGCGAAGAAGTCCTGCCACACATGACTGACGCCGGCCAGCGCTTGGGTATTGCGCAGGCCGAAGTGGTTGTGGGTCGGCAGTACACCGGTGAATAGCGAAGGAATGTCTGACATTTCTCTCGATCGTCGCTCAGCTCTGGCAAAATGCCGGATCCTTTTTTTATCGGCCGCTTTTTGCCGATCCTTAATATTTTTGAGCGTAGTCACCGATGAGCGAACAACCAGCGGCCAGCCGCATTCGGGTCGAGGCCTTGGCCGAAGGCTTTCAGGCGCGTGCGCAGCACTGGGCCGAGCAGCTGGGGTTGCCTTTGCAACTGGATGAGGCGGACTTTGCCTTGCAGGTGGGGGAGCAGGGGCTGCAGTTGCAACAGCTGGGGCCTGAGGCGCCGGGGCCGGTGCGGGTGGATTTTGTGGAGGGTGGGGCGGCGCACCGGCGTCTGTATGGCGGCGGCAGCGGGCAAATGATTGCCAAGGCGGTGGGTGTGGCGCAGGGCGTGCGGCCCAGGGTGCTGGATGCTACCGCGGGGTTGGGAAAGGATGCATTTGTGTTGGCCAGCCTGGGTTGCGAGATGAGCCTGATTGAACGCCAGCCGTTGATTGGGGCGTTGCTGGAAGATGGCTTGGCGCGAGGTGCAGAGGATTTTGAGGTGGCGCCGATTGTGGCGCGGATGAGGTTGCTCAAGGGCAACTCCATTGAGGTGATGCGCGATTGGGAGGGGGAGCCGCCTCAGGTGATTTATCTGGATCCGATGTTTCCGCATCGGGAGAAGACGGCGTTGGTGAAGAAGGAGATGAGGTTGTTTCGGCCGCTGGTGGGGGATGATCCGGATGCGCCGGCGTTGTTGGCGGCGGCGTTGGCTTTGGCCAGTCATCGGGTGGTGGTCAAGCGGCCGCGTAAGGCGCCTTGTATTGAGGGGGTTAAGCCGAGTCATGCGTTGGATGGGAAGTCCAGTCGGTATGACATTTATCCTAAGAAGGCGCTGAAGTCCTGAGGGTTGAGTACATATCCGTTATTTAGGTAACGGCCACTTAGGGTTCCGCTCTTACAGCGGGTCACTTTTGGCAAACGCCCGGAATGCCGGCCCAGCCAAAAGTAACCAAAAGGTCTTTCCCACCACTCGGTGCCTCGCTTAGGCTCGGCATGCCCGCACTCCGGCCTGGTTCCGCGGGCCGCTCCACCGTGCCTACTTGCGGCCATCGTGGTTGACGGGGCGGGGCCCGCAGATCAAAATCAAAAGCAGATCAAAAGCAGAGCACAGCGGCCTCCCGGCCGGCTTGAGTGTTAAAAGCAAAATCAAAAGCTAAAGCGGGCACGGTCCAAATGTGGGAGCGGGCTTGCTCGCGAAGGTCGTTAACGATGACGTGGGTATCCTGATTCAAAGCGGCGTCCTCTGGTTTTTCGCGAGCAAGCCCGCTCCCACAGAAAAGCAGAGCTGTTTTCGCTCTGGTATTTGCTTTTGCTTTTAACACTCAAGCCGGCCGGGAGGCCGCTGTGCTTTTGATCTGCTTTTGATCTTGATCTTAGGCGCCCCGTTAAACCACGCTGGCCGAACGCAGGCTTTGGAGCGTGGGTAACCTGGCAGGACGCCAGGTTAGCCGTCCTGGGCCAAGGATGGCCCATGACGGCGGCCCACGGTCCAAAGCCGGAGTGAGGGCACACCGAGCCTAGGCGAGGTGCCGAGTGGTGGGGCAAGAGCGTTTTGCTTACTTTTGCGCTGTTCAAAAGTGAGCCGCTGTAAGAGCGGAACCCTAAGTGGCCGTTACCTAAATAACGGATATGTACTCAGTTCAAAAAGCCCGATAAGCCCGCATAAACAGCCCCACAACCTCCTGCACATGCTCCTCGGCCGCCTCAGCGCTCAGTTGCCCCCCGCACCCATACAACAAACAAAAATTCGCCGTCCCCTTGAGCAAGCAAAAAAAATGCTCCGCCGCGGTGAACGGCTTGGCAATACGCAATGCGCCACTCTGGTCGATCTTACCGAGCAGCCGCTCCATCCCCTGCAACATACGCATCGGCCCAGCCTCGAAAAAGATCTGCGACAACTTCGGATCCTGACTCCCGGAAGTCATCATCAACCGATGCAGGTTCACCGACTCCTCGCTATTGATCAGCACATGAAACCCGCGGGCGATATTGAGCAGCACCTTCTCCACCGGCATACCCTCGGGCAGCTCGAAATACATCACCGGTAACTGCTCTTCGCACTTGGCAACCACCGCCGCCGAGAACAGCGTCTCCTTGTCGGTGAAATGGCTGTACACCGTCAGCTTCGACACCCCGGCCTCCACTGCCACGGCATCCATGCTGGTACTGGCATACCCATTACTCAAAAACAGGATCTTCGCCGCATCAAGAATCGCCTGGCGTTTTGCCATGTCCTTGGGACGCCCGGGGCTATTGGTGTTCACAGGATTGTCGGACATTTTCACTTTATTACTGGACTGGTGAGTTTGGTATTAATAACATACTGGCCAGTATAATTAGTCCTAGCACCATTAGCGAAAGGTCCTTCAGCATGCGCAGCTATTTCCTGCCACTCGCTTTGCCTGCCAGCTTGTTATTCCTGTTGGCTGCCTGTGGCCATGAAGAAGCGGCGCAAACCACCGTCCGCCCGGCCATGGTGGTTCAGCCAGAGCCTTCGGCGCAGGCTTCCGACAGCTACCCGGGCGAGGTGCATGCACGCTATGAACCCGACCTGGCCTTTCGCATTGGCGGCAAAGTCAGCCGACGACTGGTGGAGGAGGGCGAGCGCGTCAAGGCCAACCAGCCCCTGGCCGAACTCGACCCTCAGGACGTACGCCTGCAACTGGAAGCCACCCGCGCCCAGGTCGCCGCTGCCGACGCCAACCTGAGCCTGGTACGCGCCGAGCGTGACCGCTACAAGACCCTGATGGACCGTCAGATGGTCAGCCGCTCCCAGTACGACAACTCCGAAAACCTCTACCGCTCCGGTGAAGCACGCCTCAAGCAGATCAAGGCCGAATTCGACGTGGCCAATAACCAGGCCGGTTACGCCGTGTTGCGCGCACCCCAGGATGGCGTGGTCGCCAAGCGTGCAGTGGAAGTCGGCCAGGTGGTGTCGGCCGGCCAGACCGTATTCACCCTGGCCACCGATGGCGAGCGGGAGGTGTTGATCAGCCTGCCGGAGCAAAGCTTCGGGCGTTTCAAGATTGGCCAGCCGGTGTCCGTGGAACTGTGGAGCCAGCCCGACCAACGCTTCAACGGCCGCATCCGCGAACTGTCGCCGGCTGCCGATCCAAAGTCGCGAACCTTCGCCGCCCGCGTCGCGTTTACCGGCGGCAAAGTGCCTGCGGAACTGGGGCAGAGCGCTCGCGTCTTCATCCAGGCTGACGGGGTGATTCCCCTGGCGGTGCCGCTGTCTGCCCTGAGCGCGGAGAACGGCGCGTCCTACGTCTGGGTGGTGCAGCCCGACAATACCCTCAAGCGCACACCGGTGCGGATCGGCGCCTTTGGCGAGAAAACCGTGCCGGTGCTGGAAGGCTTGAACCCCACTGATTGGGTGATCGCCGCCGGTGTGCATGTACTCCATGAGGGCCAGCAAGTGCGCCCGGTGGATCGCGCCAATCGAGTGGTAAGTCTGGCGGCCAAGGAGTAGTCCCCGATGGGTTTCAATCTTTCCGAATGGGCGTTGCGTAATCGCCAGATCGTACTTTTCCTGATGATCCTGCTGGCAGTGGTCGGCACCTTGTCCTACACCAAGCTGGGACAAAGCGAAGACCCGCCGTTTACCTTCAAGGCCATGGTGATCAAGACCAACTGGCCAGGCGCTACGGCCCAGGAAGTGTCGCGCCAGGTCACCGAGCGTATTGAAAAGAAATTGATGGAGACCGGCGACTACGAGCGCATCGTCTCCTTCTCGCGGCCCGGTGAATCCCAGGTCACCTTCATGGCCCGGGACTCGATGCACTCCGCAGAGATCCCGGACCTCTGGTACCAGGTGCGCAAGAAAATCAGCGATATTCGCCAGACCCTGCCACCGGATATCCAGGGCCCGTTTTTCAACGATGAATTCGGTACCACCTTCGGCAATATCTACGCCCTGACCGGCGATGGCTTTGACTACGCCGTGCTCAAGGACTACGCCGACCGCATCCAGATTCAGCTGCAACGGGTGCCGGATGTCGGCAAGGTCGAACTGCTGGGCTTGCAGGACGAGAAGATCTGGATCGAGCTGTCCAACCTCAAGCTCGCCACCCTCGGCCTGCCGCTGGCGGCCGTGCAGCAGGCGTTGCAGGAACAGAATGCGGTGTCCACCGCCGGCTTCTTTGAAACCCCGAGCGAGCGCGTGCAGTTAAGGGTGTCCGGCAACTTCAAGACCGTTAAGGAGATTCGCGACTTCCCGATCCGCGTCGGTGATCGTACGTTCCGTATCGGTGACGTGGCCGAGATTCATCGTGGCTTCAACGATCCACCGGCACCGCGCATGCGCTACATGGGCGCCGACGCCATCGGGCTGGCCGTGGCCATGCGTGATGGTGGCGACATCCTGGTGCTGGGCAAGGCCCTGGAAGGCGAATTCGCACGCCTGCAGAAGAACCTTCCTGCCGGTATGGAACTGCGCAAGGTGTCGGACCAGCCGGCAGCGGTAAAAACCAGTGTCGGCGAATTCGTCCAGGTGCTCGCCGAGGCCCTGGCGATTGTGTTGCTGGTGAGCTTTTTCTCTCTGGGCGTGCGCACCGGCATGGTGGTCGCCCTGGCGATTCCGCTGGTGTTGGCCATGACGTTTGCCACCATGTATTACCTCGGCATCGGCCTGCACAAAATCTCCCTTGGCGCGCTGGTGCTGGCGTTGGGGTTGCTGGTGGACGATGCGATCATCGCCGTGGAAATGATGGCGATCAAAATGGAGCAAGGGTACGACCGGCTCAAGGCCGCCAGTTTCGCCTGGACCAGCACAGCCTTCCCGATGCTCACCGGCACCCTGATCACGGCCGCGGGTTTCCTGCCGATTGCCACGGCGCAATCGAGCACCGGTGAATACACCCGCTCGATCTTCCAGGTGGTGACCATTGCGCTGCTGGCCTCGTGGGTCGCCGCCGTGATGTTCGTGCCGTACCTGGGGGAAAAACTCCTGCCGGACCTGGCGAAGATTCATGCGGCCAAGCATGGCACCGACGGGCCGGATCCCTACGGCACACCCTTCTATCAGCGCGTAAGACGCCTGGTGGAATGGTGCGTGCGTCGGCGCAAGACGGTGATCGTCCTGACCTTGCTGCTGTTTATCGGCTCGGTGGCGCTGTTCCGCTTTGTGCCCCAGCAGTTCTTCCCGGCTTCCGGGCGACTGGAACTGATGGTCGACCTGAAACTGGCTGAAGGCGCGTCCCTGAGCAATACGGCTGACCAGGTCAAACGCCTTGAAGCCTTGCTCAAGGAACATGCAGGTATTGAAAACTATGTGGCCTATGTCGGTACCGGTTCGCCACGTTTCTACCTGCCGCTGGACCAGCAACTGCCGGCCGCCAGCTTTGCCCAGTTTGTGGTGTTGGCCAAGACCATCGAGGAGCGCGAAAGCTTGCGCACCTGGCTGATCGAAACCCTCAACGAACAATTCCCGGACCTGCGTTCGCGGGTTACGCGGCTTGAAAACGGCCCGCCGGTTGGCTACCCCGTGCAGTTCCGGGTAACGGGCGAGCACATCGAAGAAGTCCGGGCCCTGGCGCGGAAAGTGGCGGCCAAGGTTCGCGAAAATACCCACGTGGTCAACGTGCACCTGGACTGGGAAGAACCGAGCAAGATCGTCTACCTCAACGTTGACCAGGACCGCGCCCGTGCCCTCGGCGTGAGCACCGCCAACCTGTCGAAATTCCTCCAGAGTTCCCTCACGGGCTCCAGCGTCAGCCAGTACCGCGAGGACAACGAGTTGATCGAAATCCTGCTGCGCGGCACGGTGCATGAGCGCACCGAGCTGTCGCTGCTGCCAAGCCTGGCGGTGCCGACCGACAACGGCAAGAGCGTGGCGCTGTCGCAGATCGCGACCCTGGAATACGGCTTTGAGGAAGGCATCATCTGGCACCGTAATCGCCTGCCGACCGTGACCGTTCGCGCCGATATCTACGGCAAGGAACAACCGGCCACCCTGGTGCAGCAGATCCTGCCGACCCTCGAAGGTGTGCGTGCTGAACTGCCGGACGGCTACCTGCTGGAAGTTGGCGGCACGGTCGAGGATTCCGCCCGTGGGCAGAACTCGGTCAAGGCCGGTGTGCCGCTGTTTATCGTGGTGGTGCTGACCTTGCTGATGCTGCAATTGCGCAGCTTCTCCCGCACCGCGATGGTGTTTCTCACGGCGCCCTTGGGCCTGATCGGGGTGACACTGTTCCTGCTGGTATTCCGCCAGCCCTTTGGGTTCGTGGCGATGCTGGGGACCATCGCGCTGTCGGGGATGATCATGCGTAACTCGGTGATCCTGGTGGACCAGATCGAGCAGGACATCAAGGCCGGCCTGGCTCCCTGGCAGGCGATTATCGAGGCGACCGTGCGGCGCTTCCGGCCGATTGTGCTGACGGCGCTGGCGGCCGTACTGGCGATGATCCCGCTGTCCCGCAGCGTGTTCTTCGGGCCGATGGCCGTGGCGATCATGGGCGGCTTGATTGTTGCGACGGCATTGACCCTGTTGTTCCTGCCCGCGCTGTATGCGGCGTGGTTTCGGGTCCGCAAGGAGGCGGTGTAAGGCTGCGAGTGGCAGGGGTGTCCTGTAAGGAAATGCCTCTGGTCATTCACACATAGACGCAAACTGCGACCCTGGGCGACGGAACGTTTGCCCGTGGTGCTCCACTCAGAATTGTCTGATTGACAGACGTCGTTGTCGGGGCCGCAAGCCTGCGGTCCCGATGAACAACAATGAGTTCATGGAGTGTCATATGTTTATTTTGTCTGCCCTGGCAGCTTTCAAAGGTGCTTTCCTGGGGTCACTGCTGGGCAATCTGTTGCCTGGTTCCAATAAAGAAGCTGATACAGCGCGACCGCACAAGCCCGGCCATGGACGGCCCGGTTTCAACCACGGCCATCACTCCCGACCAACGGGGCCTGTCCTGCCTGCGCGGCCCAAGCCGTATCACCAGGCGCCGGTGCATGAGGCCCACCAACCCTACCAGAGGTCATCGGCACTCTTTCCGATCCATCGATAGCCGCTGACTCGAGGCAGCCCGGGAACCACTCGGGCTGCCTTGCCACTCAGAGGGGGCTTTTGACCATAGATATCGAGGAGTGTGTATGATTTTTCCAGTACTGGTTTCACCACTGCACCTGTTGGGGGCTGTATTTGGAATAGGGCCGAATTCCGGTCGGTCCAATGGCAATGGCCAGCCCGAGATCAACATTAATATCAAAACCGAAAACAACACCACCAACATCAGCAACAGCAATGCCGTGGGTAGTGATTTGCCTTGCAAGTGCCGCTATTAAAAAAAACGCCCTGAATAGTTCAGGGCGTTTTTAGTTGCCGGGTATGGTCTACAGCGCGCCGAACACCTTCTTGGCCAAGCTGGTGGCAGCCGCCGCCGGGTTCTTGCGAATGGTTTCTTCCTGCTGGGCGATCATCTTGAACAGCCCGTCCAGCGCCTGTTCGGTCACGTAGCTTTCGACATTGGCGCTCTTGGCATCAATGGCGCCAAAGGTGGCGGCCTTGCCGGCGAGCGCGTTGTACTGCTGGGCCACGCCGACCTTGTCGGTAGCGGCCTTGACGATCGGCAGGAACTTGGCCCGGATCTCGTCACGGCTGCTTTTGTTCAGGTACTGGGTGGCCGAGTCCTGGCCGCCGGTGAGGATGCCCTTGGCATCGGTCACACTCATGTTTTTCACCGCGTTTACCAGGATCGGCTGGGCCTGGGTGACAGCAGACTCGGCCGCCTTGTTCATGCTGGTTTCAAGTTGCGTGACCTGGTCACCCATGCCGAACATTTTCAACTTGTCAGCGACTTTGCCCAACTTGCCCGGCAGGCCGATCTTCACTTCGGGGTTGTTGCTGAAACCACCGGGCACACCCAGTTGTTTCACGGCAATCTGTGCGCCTTGGGTCAGTGCATCCTTGAGGCCGCCGGTGGCGTCGCCCTGGGACAGGCTGCCGAGGGACAAGGCCATGGCGTTGGCACCGAGCAGCAAGCCGGCGCACAGGGCAGTGAGGCGAAGGGAGTTACGGAGCATGGGCGCTTCCTTATGTTCGATATTTTAATCAGTGTGCAACCGCATCCACGCGCAGGCGCAGCGGTTGTGGGTCCTGGCCGTTCAACTGCACGGAGTGCCGTTCGGTGGTGATAAACAGTAGCTTGCCCTCCAGTTCGATGCGAGCGCTCACCGAGTAACTGTGGCCAGGCTTGACCTGGGTCGGGTCGTAGCTCAGGTGAAAGGGCAGCGGCACCTGGCCTTTCACCGGGCCTTTCTGCTCGGCCAGGGTCACGGCCGGGGCGTCCATCAAGGACACATCCTGCAGGGTCACACTCAAGGTGGCGGCGGGCGGCAGGGCGATGCGTTGCAGGTAGAAGACTTCGCCATCGAGGCTGGCTTTGGGCGCGGGGCTCATGGTCTGGCAGGCTCCCAGCAGGGCGGTCAGGCCCAGGAGGATGATTTTTTTCATGGTGCAGCTCCTTGTCAACGGCGCCAGAAACACCCTGGCGCCTCGGTCACTCTAGTGTGTTTCTTCGGGTACCACAGGCTGGTCTGGCGCCTCTTCGCTGCGATGCAGTGCGACCTGGCGAATTGACAGGCGAATCTCCGCGGGCAATACGCGTTTGGCTGCACCTTCGGCCAGCTCACCCAGCAGCGGGTGATAGCTCAGTTTGCCGGCCTCGTCGCGACGCAGCACATCTTGCTCCAGCAGGGTCTGGATAAAATGTCGGAAAAGGCTCTTGTCGAAGAACTCCGGGGCATTCAGGCCGTGCAGGATCGACAGGCGCTGGGCCATGACCGTGCACAGGTCTTCCAGCTCTTCGGCGCTGATGCTGTTCTGGCCGCTGTTGAGCAGCAGCGAGATCGCCATGTAGAAGCGTTGCAGGGTCTGGGCGATGCTCTTGGACAGCAGGGTCAACAGCACAAACTGCCGTGAGCTCGGCGCCGGGCGCAGGTACACGTCGTTTTCAAAACGCAGCAGGCCTTGTTCGACGAAGGCTTCGAGCCACTGGTCGACCACCGCGTCCAGCTCGTCCAGGGACCAGCGGATAAACAGCTCCGATTGCAGGTACGGGTAGAGCGCACGGGTATAGCGCAGGATCTGTTCGCGGCTCATCCGCGAGCTGCTCTGGAAGAAACTCGCCAGCAGCGCCGGCAGGGCAAAAATGTGCAGCACATTGTTGCGGTAGTAGGTCATCAGGACGGCGTTCTGCTCGTCCAGGTAGAGGATCTTGCCCAGTGCATCGCTCTGTTCCGACAGCAGGTGCATGTCCTTGACGTGCTTGATCAGCGCCAGGCCGTCGCCTTCCGGCAGGGTGGTGTGGGGCGAGTAGGGCACCTTGCGCAGCAGTGCCAGGTACAGATCCAGCTGGCGCGCCATCGCCTGTTCGTCCAGGGCCAGGCGGGTGGTGGACAGCAGCGCGAGGGCCACCAGGTTCACCGGATTGATCGCCGCCGCTTCGTTCAAGTGTTGCGCCACCCGTTCTCCGAGGCGGTTGGTGGTTTCGTTGAGCCACGCCGG
Source organism: Pseudomonas sp. NPDC087814 (assembly GCF_044742865.1). Classification (NCBI taxonomy): domain Bacteria; kingdom Pseudomonadati; phylum Pseudomonadota; class Gammaproteobacteria; order Pseudomonadales; family Pseudomonadaceae; genus Pseudomonas; species Pseudomonas sp. NPDC087814. The sequence continues at coordinate 67,308 of NZ_JBIUVK010000025.1, forward strand.
CTTGTAGTTCGGGCCCAGCTCCTGGGAGCGCCAGTCGGGCTGCTCGCTGTCGAGGAATTCAGCCAGCTTGATCGGTTCGCCGAAGTTCACGGCGACCTGGCCAAAGCGCTGCTTGAGGGCGCCGACCACTTTGAAAATATCGAAAATCGACTCTTTCTTCTTGCTCGCACCGCGCAGTTCGCCCAGGTAAGTGCGGCCTTCCAGCACCCGCTCATAGCCGATGTACACCGGCACGAACACGATGGGCATGCGCGAGGAACGCAGGAAGCTGCGCAGGGTGATCGCCAGCATCCCGGTCTTCGGTTGCAGCATGCGCCCGGTGCGCGAGCGTCCGCCTTCGACGAAGTATTCCACCGGGAAACCCTTGGTGAACAAGGTGTGCAGGTATTCGTTGAACACCGAGGTGTACAGCGGGTTGCCCTTGAAAGTACGGCGCATGAAAAACGCCCCGCCACGGCGCAACAGGCTGCCGATCACCGGCATGTTCAGGTTGATCCCGGCGGCGATGTGCGGCGGGGTCAAGCCATTCTTGAACAGGAGATAGGAGAGCAGCAGGTAGTCGATATGGCTGCGATGGCACGGTACATAGATCACCTCGTAGCCCTGGGCGACCTTTTGCACACCTTCGATGTTGTTGACCTTGATGCCGTCGTAGATCTTGTTCCAGAACCAGCTCAGCACCACTTCGAGGAAACGGATGGCGGTGTAGGTGTAGTCCGAGGCGATCTCGTTGCCATAGCGCAGGGCCTGGGCCTTGGCTTTCTCGGGGGTGATTTTCTCGCGTTCGGCCTCGTCGAGGATCGCCTGGCGTACCAGTGGCATGTTCACCAGGCCCTTCACCAGGTTGCGCCGGTGGGACAGGTCGGGGCCGATCACTGCGGTTTTCAGGTTGCGAAAGTGCACCCGCAGGATGCGCTGGGCCATGCGCACGGTGCGTTCGTGGCCTTTATTGTGCTCGATCAACTCACGCAGGTTGATGGGCGCGGAGAATTGCACCCGGGTCTTGCGGCCCAGGATCAGGATGCTCAGCAGCCGGCGCAGGCGGCCGGTGACGGCCCAGCTGTCGGCGAACAGCAGTTTCCAGGGGCTGGACTCGCTGTCGGGCGACTGGCCCCAGAACACGCTGACTGGAATGATCTGTGCATTCTCTTCGGCGTGTTCGGTGAGCACATCCACCAGGCGGGTCAGGGTGGGTGGGGCGCCACGCTTGTCCTGGCGCCCCAGCCAGTCAGGGTCGGGCGTCAGGTAGAAGAAGGCCGCCGGCTCCATCAGCGGGCCGACCGACACCGGCAGCACCGGGCGCGGCAGGCCGGCCTTGGTACATTCGGTATCAACCACCGCCAATTCGGTGAGGGATGGAGATTGCAGGACGTAAAACACCGGACGACTGCGGTCGAGGTTCAAGGTAAGGGACGACTGGTTGATCGTCTCTGAGCGAACCCAGAGGTACAACAGCCGGCGCAAGGTGCCAAATACCAGACGGCGAAAGGGAGAGCGGGTCATACGGCTTCTGCTTTGAGTGGGGAAAAAAACCGGGCAGGTGCTCGGGGCGCTAGTGTGCAGTATTAGCCGAAAATCGGCAAAAAAGCGGCGAAGTAATCTTGAGTTGAAGCTTTTTGAGCCTGTCTTATACTCGGCAGTTCAACTGCGACGACTCAACAATAAACGTACTTATAAAAAGCATGTGGGAGCAAAACAGATGGCAACGCGCGAAACCGGCAATGTGAAGTGGTTCAACGACGCCAAGGGCTATGGCTTTATCCAGCGGGAAGATGGCAAGGATGTGTTTGTGCACTACCGCGCCATTCGCGGTGAAGGGCATCGTTCATTGGCCGAAGGCCAGCAGGTGGAATACGCCGTGGTGACGGGAGAGAAGGGCTTGCAGGCTGAGGATGTGGTGGGCCTGTAACCTTGGCGTGATCGTTCCCACGCTCTGCGTGGGAATGCTTCTTTGGACGCTCCGCGTCTGCTTTTAATCGTGACGCGGAGCGTCACAGGTTGCATTCCCACGCAGAGCGTGGGAACGATCCCTCAGGTTGTTTTCCAGGTGATCTGCTCTTCACCGTCTGCGCTGATACGAATCCAGGTATCCGCGCTTTCTTCACCTTCTTCCTCTACCCAGCTGCCCGGCGCGCAACGCACTTCGACGTTCAGCGCGGCAAAGGCTGCGCGGGCGCAGGCGATGTCGTCTTCCCACGGGGTCTGGTCGCTTTCCAGGTACAGGCTGTTCCATTTGCCTACGGCTTTCGGCAGCCAGGTGACCGGTACGCTGCCGGCTTTGCACTTGTAGGTCTGGCCGCGCTGGACCCAGTCGGTGCACGGGCCCAGGGCGGCGCCCAACCAGGCGGCGATGGCCTTGTGGTCGACGTCGGCGTCCTTGAGGTAAATCTCGATATCAGGTTGGCGCATGGATGTTCCTCGTTGCGGGATTTTGAAAATCCATTCGCGGATTCGGTGTGGGCCCCGAGGCCCACAAAAATAATGGGTTATTGAAGCACGAAATAGTCGTAGCGCATCGACACAGTGACCAGCAGCGGTTCGGCGGCTTCGATCACCCGGGCCCGGCGTTCGGCACTGGCGCGCCAGCCGTGGGGCGTCATCGCCAGCAGGTTGGCGCGATCCTTGGGATCGGCCAGGCTGAGCTTGAACTCCAGGGTTTCGCTGTGTTGCAGGCTCATGCCCTGCGGCACCAGCGCCAGGTGCTTGTCGTCGGTGTACTCGCGCACTTCGTCGTACAAACGCTCACGCAGCTCCATCAGGTGGCCGCGGGTCGGGCCGACTTTCATCAAACCACCACCCGGGCTGAGCAGGCGCTTGGCCTCCAGCCAGTCCAGTGGGCTGAACACGCTGGCCAGGAACTGGCAACTGGCATCGGCCAACGGCACCCGGGCCATGCTGGCGATCAACCAGGTCACCGTGGGGTTGCGCTTGCAGGCGCGCTTGACCGCTTCCCTGGAAATATCCAGGGCATAACCATCGGCGCGCAGCAGGGCGTCGGCGATCTGTGCGGTGTAGTAACCCTCGCCACAGCCGATATCCAGCCAGCGCTGGGGTTTGCGTTCAGCGGCCAGTTCGGCCAGGCGCCTGGCCACCGGGGCGTAATGCCCGGCGTTGAGGAAGTCGCGGCGCGCTTCCACCATCGCCAGGTTGTCGCCTGGGTCACGGCTGTTCTTGTGCTGCACCGGCAACAGGTTCAGGTAACCCTGGCGCGCCCGGTCGAAACGGTGCCCGGCCGGGCAGGCTACGCCGTTGTCCACTTCATGGAGCGGTGCGCTGCAAATGGGGCAAGCGAGCATCAGGCGAGCAACTTGATCAGGGTCTGGTAGTAGATTTCGGTCAGCACATCGAGGTCGCTGGCGAGGATGCGCTCGTTGACCTGATGGATCGTCGCGTTGACCGGGCCCAGCTCCACCACCTGAGTGCCGAGGGTCGCGATGAAGCGCCCATCGGAGGTGCCGCCGCTGGTGGACGCCTGGGTCTCGCGACCGGTGACGGCCTTGATGCTGGCGGAGACCGCATCGAGCAACGCGCCCGGTTCGGTGAGGAACGGCAGGCCCGACAGCGCCCACTCCACATGCCAGTCCAGGCCATGCTTGTCGAGAATCGCCGCGACCCGCTGCTGCAGGCCTTCGACGGTGGACTCGGTGGAGAAGCGGAAGTTGAACACCGCCGTCAGGTCGCCCGGGATCACGTTGGTGGCGCCGGTGCCGGAGTTGAGGTTGGAAATCTGGAAGCTGGTAGGCGGGAAGAAGGTGTTGCCATCGTCCCAGTGCTCGGCGGCCAGTTCGGCCAGGGCCGGAGCGGCCAGGTGGATCGGGTTCTTCGCCAGGTGCGGGTAGGCCACATGGCCTTGCACGCCGCGCACGGTCAGGGTGGCGCCGAGGGAGCCGCGACGGCCGTTCTTGACCACGTCGCCCACCAGGGTGGTGCTCGACGGTTCGCCGACGATGCACCAGTCCAGGCGCTCCTTGCGGGCTGCCAGGCGTTCGATCACGGCCTTGGTGCCGTGGTGCGCCGGGCCTTCTTCGTCACTGGTGATCAGGAATGCGACCGAACCCTTGTGGTCCGGGTAGTCGGTCACAAATCGCTCGGAAGCGACCAGCATCGCCGCCAGGCTGCCTTTCATGTCGGCTGCGCCACGGCCGCAGAGCATGCCGTTTTCATCGATCAGCGCGTCGAACGGGTCGTTCTGCCAGGCCTTGACCGGGCCGGTCGGCACCACGTCGGTGTGGCCGGCGAAGCACAATACCGGGCCTTCGTGTTTGCCGTGGGTGGCCCAGAAGTTATCCACATCCTCGATGCGCATCGGCTCAAGCGCAAAACCGGCGTCGCCCAGGCGCTGCATCATCAGCTTCTGGCAATCGGCGTCGACCGGCGTCACCGACGGGCGGCGGATCAGGTCGATAGCGAGTTGGAGGGTCGGCGAAAGGTCGGCGTGGGCCGTCATGTAAAAACTCCAGAAGCATGTCAGGGCGCAAGGCTTATGTGGGAGGGGGGCTTGTGTGGGAGCGGGCTTGCTCGCGAATGCGCCGGGTCAGTTCATACATTGTTGACTGACACTCCGCATTCGCGAGCAAGCCCGCTCCCACACAAAGCAATGGCCTGGGCCAAGTCTCACAAAATGGCCGTTATCTTATAGCAAAACGGCGGCCAGAGGCCGCCGTTTAGTGCATTGCGCAGGATTTTAAGCAGCGGCCACAGGCTCTTGCTTCGGTGCCGGTTTCGGCAGCGACGACAGGAACGCCATGATCAGCGCCGCCACATACGGCAGCGACTGCACCAGCAACATCACCACCCAGAAGCGCATGTCATTGCTCGGCAGGCCCTGCACCAGGTAAATCCCCAGTGCCGCACCCCACAACAGCAGCATGATGAACATCTCTTCCCGGGCTTCGGAGATCGCCACCCAGAAACCGTGGTTATCGGCGTTCTTCGGTGTACGGAAGAACGGAATGCTGGTGGTGAAGAACCCGTACAGCACCGCCTTGGCGATGGTGTGCGACAACGCCAGCCCGGCCAGTGCCGCGCAGAACGCATCTTTCAGGTTCACACCCACCGCACGACGGTAGAGGAAGATGATCTTGCCGACCTTGAACACGAACAACGCCAGTGGCGGAATCGCGAAAATCAGCAGCGGCGGGTCAACCCGCGTCGGCACGATAATCATCGCCGCCGACCACAACAAGGCGCCCACGGTGAAGAAGATGTTCATGCCGTCGGCCACCCACGGCAACCATCCCGCGAGGAAGTGGTAGCGCTGGCCACGGGTCAGCTCGGTGTCCTTGCCGCGCAAGAGGCTCGCAGTGTGGCGCTTGATGATCTGGATCGCGCCGTAGGCCCAGCGGAAACGCTGTTTCTTGAAGTCGATAAAGGTATCGGGCATCAGGCCCTTGCCGTAGCTGTCGTGGTAGTACGCCGCCGACAGGCCCTTCTCGAAGACCCGCAGGCCCAGCTCGGCATCCTCACAGATGCACCAGTCGGCCCAGCCCAGCTCTTCCAGCACCGAGCGACGGGTCATGGTCATGGTGCCGTGCTGGATGATCGCGTCACGGTCGTTGCGGGTGACCATGCCGATATGGAAGAAGCCTTTGTATTCCGCGTAGCAGAGCTTCTTGAAGGTGCTTTCGTTCTGGTCGCGATAATCCTGTGGCGACTGCACCACGGCGATTTTCGGATCGGCGAAGTGCGGCACCATGTGCTTGAGCCAGTTTGGCGACACGCAGTAATCGGAGTCGATCACCGCGATCACTTCGGCATCCTTGGCGGTGTGCGGGATCAGGTAGTTCAGTGCGCCGCCCTTGAAACCGGCCAGGGGCGAGACGTGGAAGAACTTGAAGCGCGGGCCGAGGGTTTCGCAGTAGTCGCGCACCGGCTCCCACACGGCCGGGTCCTTGGTGTTGTTGTCGATGATCAGGACTTCGTAGTCCGGATAATCGAGGGCGGCCAGGGCGTCGAGGGTCTGTTTGACCATCTCCGGCGGCTCGTTGTAGCACGGCACGTGGATCGAGACTTTCGGGCGGTAGTCCGAATCCCCTTCAACCGGCAGGAATTCACGCCGGCGTTTGTGGGTCCAGACTGCTTCGGCCAGCTCATGGGCTTCGGTCAGCAACACGATAAATACGCCCAGGGCGCCGAGTGCCAGCAGGAAGCCCACCGTCAAGCTGAACCAGGTGCTGTATTGCTGGCTGTAGTCATAACCGATCCACACCAATACCGACCCGCATAGGAACGCGATAAAGGTCAGGAACGTACGGCCGCGCTGGCGCAGGGCCGAGCCGTCGATCATCAGCAGGGTCAGGGACAGCAGCGCAAGCACCACCGAGCCGATCGCCAGCACTCGCCATTGCGGAATCGCGACCACCGGGCCATCAAAGTTGAATTTCTGCTGGCGTGCGGCGTTGAACACGCCCCAATAGGCGCCTACAGAGCCTTCGTCGCTGGCTTTCCATGGCTGGTCAAACGCTTCGATCACGAAGTAGTTGTAGCCCTGGCGGTTCAGCGTGTTAACCAGCGTGCGCAGGTAAATCGCCTGGTCGGCGGGGGAGGCGTCAGCACCGCCACGCATCCGGCCGTTGCTCGGCCAGCCAACCTCCGACAGCAACAGCGGCTTTTTCGGGAAGGTCTTCTTCAGGTCCCGTGCGCGATCGAGTACGAACTGGCCGGCCTTGTCCACCGGGATATGTTCCCAGTACGGCAGGATGTGCGCGGCGATCAGGTCGACGTGCTTGGCCAGTTGCGGGTTGTGTTCCCAGATGTGCCATTGCTCGGAGGTGGTTACGGGCACCTTGACGGCGGCCCGTACCCGATCCAGCAGCACGATCAGCGCTTCCGGAGTGATTTCCTCGCGGAACAGCGCCTCGTTGCCCACCACTACCCGCACTACGCTGCGGGAGCTGTTGGCGATTTCGATGGCGCGCTGGATCTCGCGCTCGTTGCGCTCGAGGTCCGGACTGATCCAGATCCCCAGGGTCACCCGCAGGCCGAATTCTTCCGCCAGCTTGGGGATATCCCCCAGGGTGCCGTCGACCGAGTAGGTACGGATGTTGTCCGTCAGCTTGCTCATGATCGCAAGGTCCTGACGCATTTGATCGTCGGTCGGATACTGGTCTTTCTGTGGGTACTGGCCTTGCTGGAACGGCGAGTACGAAAAACCGGAGATCTGCTCGGGCCAGTTAGGGGCATTGACCGGGCGGTTGATCAGCGCCCAGAAGCCGGTGAACAGCGCGGCAATTGCCAGCACCACCACCAGGTTGAGTCCAAATTTACGCGATGACATGGCTATTTCGGGTTCCAAAGGGTGTGGAACGAAAAGAGGTGTCGGCCTGCGCCGAACGGCGCGCATCCTACACTGGCCTTTCACCGACCGTACAGCAAGCCGGGAAAAACCGGACATTGGGCAGTGCAACTCGTCGTAAGTTCTCTTACTTGTAGCTTGTAGTTTAAAACTTGTCGCTGTGTAGCCCTATAATGCGCGCCGGTTTTTGGGGTAATGGTCATGAGTACAGAAGATCCACGGTTTGCCGGCGTCGCCCGCTTGTATGGCATTGAAGGCCTGGAGCGCCTGAAGGCGGCCCATGTGGCCATCGTCGGCGTGGGCGGGGTGGGTTCGTGGGCGGCGGAAGCCATCGCTCGCTGCGGCGTGGGCGAGATTTCGCTGTTTGACCTCGATGATGTATGCGTCAGCAACAGCAACCGTCAGTTGCATGCGCTGGACAGCACGGTGGGCAAGGCCAAGGTCGAGGTCATGGCCGAGCGCCTGAAAGGCATCAACCCGGATTGCACCGTGCACGCGGTGGCGGATTTCGTGACCCGCGAGACGATGGCCGAGTACATCACGCCCAATATCGATTGCGTGATCGACTGCATCGACAGTGTGAACGCCAAGGCCGCACTGATTGCCTGGTGCAAGCGGCGCAAGATCCAGATCATCACCACCGGCGGCGCGGGCGGGCAGATTGATCCGACGTTGATTCAGGTGTGTGACTTGAACCGTACGTTCAATGACCCGCTGGCGTCGAAGGTGCGCTCCACGTTGCGTCGCGATTATGGCTTCTCCCGCACTGTGACCCGCCATTACAGCGTGCCCTGCGTGTTCTCCACCGAACAGCTGCGTTACCCGAAGCCGGACGGCAGCATCTGTTTGCAGAAGAGTTTTGTCGGGGATGGCGTGAAGCTGGACTGCGCCGGCGGGTTTGGCGCGGTGATGATGGTGACTGCGACCTTCGGCATGGTGGCCGCGACCAAGGCGGTGGACAAGATAGTGGCCGGCGTGCGCCGGCCTGCTGACAGAGTTCAGGCAACACCGATCTCTGCACCCTGAAAAGATCAAAATGTGGGAGCGGGCTTGCTCGCGAAGGCGGAGTGTCAGTCACCAGACAGGTCGACTGATACACCGCCTTCGCGAGCAAGCCCGCTCCCACATTTAGTTTTGTATAAGGCTCAACTCCCGCATGCGCTGCAGCACCGCATTCAACCCATTGCTGCGCGACGGCGATAACTGCCGCGACAGGCCCAGTTGCTCAAACCAGCCGGGCAAGTCGACGGCTTGCAGTTCGGCGGCAGACACACCGTTGACCCGCGCCAGCAACAACGCCACCAGCCCGCGTATCAGCCGTGCATCGCTGCTGGCGGCAAACTGCCAATGCCCATCCTGCAAGCGCCCCACCAGCCACACCAGGCTTTCACAGCCCTGCACCAGGTTGGCGTCGACCTTGTCTTCATCCGGCAAGGCGGGCAGCCGCTCGCCCCATTGCATCAGCAGGCGGGCTCGTTGCTCCCAACTGCCGACCGCCTGGAACGCTTCCAGCGCGACAACGGCCTCAGTCGGCAAGCTCATCGCAACATATCCAGGGCTTGATCCAGCGCTTCAAAAAAGCGCTCCAGGTCATCGGAGTCGTTGTACAGCGCCAATGACACCCGAATCGCCCCCGACAATCCCATCTGCTTGAGCAGCGGCATCGCACAATGATGGCCGGCGCGCACCGCAATCCCTTGTTCGGTCAGCAAGTGGGCGAGGTCGGCGTTGTGCACGCCTTCCACCACGAAGCTGGCCAGGGCGACGTGCGGCGACCCCAGCAAGCGCACGCCATTGCGCGCTTGCAAGCCACGCAACAGGTAGTCGTGCAGGGCGGCTTCGTGAGCCGTCACCGCCTGCTGGTCCAGGGAACTCAGGTAATCCAGGGTTGCCCCCAGGCCGATCACGCTGGCGATCGGCGGAGTCCCGGCTTCGAAACCGAGGGGCGCCGGGCGGAAACTGGCGCTTTGATAATCAGCCTGCTGCACCATCTCGCCCCCAAACTGCCAGTGGCGCAGGTGATGCAGGGCTTCGGTGCGGCCATACAGCACGCCGACGCCGTCCGGCCCATAGAGTTTATGGCTGGAAAACACGTAGAAGTCGCAGCCCAGGGCCTGCATATCATGGCGACCATGCACGATGCCCTGGGCGCCATCGACCACCGTCAGTGCATCGTGGGCCTTGGCCAGCGCCAGCAGTTGCGGCAACGGCTGCCAGGCGCCAAGTACGTTGGACAGTTGGCTCACCGCCAGCAGGCGGGTGCGCGGGCCGATCAGTTGGGCGGCGGCTTGCAGGTCGATCAAGCCGCCAGCGTCAAGCGGCAGTACCACCAGCGCCAGCTCGCGACGCTTGGCCAGTTGCTGCCACGGCAGCAGGTTGGCGTGGTGCTCCAGGGCGCTGATGACAATCTCGTCGCCCGGGTTGAATAGGTGCTCAAGGCCATAAGCCAGGAGGTTCAGCGCCGATGTCGCGCCGTGGGTGAAGATGATTTGCCCCTCGTCACCGACGTTCAGCCACTGTGCCACCTTGCTGCGACTGTCCTCGAAAGCCTGGGTCGCGTGGGCGCCCGGCAAATGCTGGGCACGGTGCACATTGGCTGCGCCATTGGCGTAGTAATGGCTGATGGCGTCCAGCAGGGCTTGAGGTTTTTGCGTGGTGGCGGCGTTGTCCAGATAGGTCTGGTCTTGCCGTTGCAGGGTGGCGATGGCCGGAAAATCGGCGCGCCAGGGAGAGGGCACAAGCATGGTGATCAAGACTCGTATAAACGGCCCGCACCGGTCAGGCGCGGGCCGTTAGTGGCATCGAGTCGCTGCTTAGTTGTGAGCGTGCAGCGCTGCGTTCAGTTCGATGGCCGATTTGTGGGTTTTGCACTCCACGGCACCGGTCTCGGAGTTGCGGCGGAACAGCAGGTCCGGTTGGCCGGCCAGCTCGCGGGCCTTGACCACCTTGACCAGCTGGTTCTGCTCGTCCAGCAGCGCAACCTTGGTGCCGGCGGTCACGTACAGGCCCGACTCCACGGTGTTGCGGTCGCCCAACGGGATACCGATACCGGCGTTGGCGCCGATCAGGCAGCCTTCGCCGACCTTGATCACGATGTTGCCGCCACCCGACAGGGTGCCCATGGTGGAGCAACCGCCGCCCAGGTCCGAACCCTTGCCGACGAACACGCCAGCCGACACGCGGCCTTCGATCATGCCCGGGCCTTCGGTACCGGCGTTGAAGTTGACGAAACCTTCGTGCATCACGGTGGTGCCTTCGCCTACGTAGGCGCCCAGGCGGATCCGCGCGGCATCAGCGATACGCACGCCGCTCGGCACCACGTAGTCGGTCATCTTCGGGAACTTGTCCACCGAGAACACTTCCAGCAGGTCGCCACGCAGGCGCGCTTCCAGTTGACGCTCGGCCAGCTCATTGATGTCGATTGCGCCCTGGCTGGTCCAGGCCACGTTCGGCAACTGCGGGAACACACCGGCCAGGCTCAGGCCGTGAGGCTTGACCAGGCGATGGGACAGCAGGTGCAGCTTGAGGTAGGCCTCAGGCGTGGAGGTCAGTGCGGCGTCTTCGGCCAGCAGGGTGGCGACCAGCGGCGTGTGGCTTTCAGCCAGGCGGCTCAACAGGGCGGCTTGGGCAGCGTCGACGCCCTTGAGCGCGTCAGCCAGTTGCAGGGCCTGGGTGACGGTGAAAGTGATCGCCTGGTTGCCTTCGGTGTAACCGAGGATCGGCGCGATGGCCGCGATGATTTCAGCCGATGGATTGAGCAGCGGTTGTGCGTAAAACACTTCCAGCCAAGCACCTTGGCGGTTCTGAGTGCCGACGCCGAAGCCCAGGCTGAACAGGGAATTGGACATGCTGTTACCTCTACAGAAATGGAGTGGGCTGGCCTACTTGAGGGCCGCCGAATAGCTATCTGGCTTGAAGCCAATCAGGGTTTTGTCACCGAGATCAAGCACCGGGCGCTTGATCATCGAGGGTTGCGCGAGCATCAATTCAATGGCTTTCGCTTGGTCGAGATCGGCTTTGCGTTCGTCTTCGAGTTTGCGAAAGGTGGTGCCCGCACGGTTCAAAACCACCTGCCAACCGTGCTCATTGCACCATTGGGTCAAGTGTTCGCGGTCGATACCGGCCGTCTTGTAGTCATGAAACTCATACTGGATAGCGTGCTCATCGAGCCAGGTGCGCGCCTTTTTCATGGTGTCGCAGGCTTTGATGCCGAAAAGGTGCAACGTTTTGCTTGAAGCGGTCAAGGAATTGCCCCCCTTTGGGCTCACGCAGATTAAAGGTCACGGATTATGCCATGGCCAGCGGCTTTCGGCGCCGCTCGTCACACTTACGTTTTGCTCGTGTGCGACTTTTGTGCAAAGGCCATCGCGCAGCATAGGCGGCTAATATGGCACTTCAACGGCGAGTTGTTGCCTGATGTGTGTTGTTGCAAGTTGATTGTCTGGGAATCCCGCGTTATGCAAACCGCCTACACCGTACTTATCCTGCTGATGCTGGTCAGCGTTTCGCGCCTTGTCGGGCGTGTGATCCCACTGCCGTTACCACTCGTGCAGATCGCCGCCGGTGCGTTGCTGGCCTGGCCGACCCTGGGGCTGCATGTCGCCCTGGACCCTGAGTTGTTTCTTTTCCTGTTTCTGCCGCCGCTGCTGTTCTCTGATGGCTGGCGCATGCCCAAGCGTGAATTGTGGCGCCTGCGCGGGCCGATCCTGACGCTGGCGGTGGGGTTGGTGCTGTTTACGGTGGTGGGGGCCGGTTACTTCATTCACTGGTTGTTGCCGAGTATTCCCCTGCCGGTGGCCTTCGCCCTGGCGGCCGTGTTGTCGCCGACGGATGCCGTGGCGGTGTCGGCCATTTCCCAGAACCGCTTGCCGACGCCACTGATGCACATGCTCCAGGGCGAGGCGTTGATGAATGATGCCTCGGGCCTGGTGACCTTCAAGTTCGCCCTAGCGGCGGCACTGACCGGCGTGTTCTCGCTGGCGGATGCGAGCCTCACCTTTGTGCTGGTGGCCGTGGGTGGCCTGGCGGTCGGTGTGGCGTTGAGCTGGCTGGTGGGCCGCCTGCGTGCCTGGATGATCGCCCGGGGCTGGGACGACCCGGCGACGCACGTGGTGTTCATGTTGTTGCTGCCATTCGCCGCCTACGTGCTGGCGGAACGCCTTGGCGCCTCGGGCATCCTGTCGGCGGTGGCAGCGGGCATGATGCAAAGTTGGCTCGACCTGCTGCCGCGCCAGACCAGCACCCGGCTGCTCAATCGCAGTGTGTGGTCGCTGCTGGAATTTGCGTTCAACGGCTTGATCTTCCTGCTGCTGGGCCTGCAATTGCCGGACATCATCAAGGCGGTGGTCAGCCATGAGCCGACGCTGTGGCCGACCTTGTTGTATCGCTGCCTGGACGTGATCGCGATTTTCCTGGTGCTGGTGGTGTTGCGGTTTATCTGGGTGCAAAGCATCTGGCGACTGTCGGGTTTATTGCGCCGGATTCGTGGGAAAAGTGAGCTGACGCTGGTGCCCACCGCGCGGTCCTGCTGGTTGCTGACCGTCGGTGGCGTACGCGGTGCCGTGACCCTGGCGGGTGTGATGTCGGTACCGTTACTGCTTGCGCCGGGGCAGGATTTTCCCGAGCGCGACCTGCTGATCTTCATCGCCGCCGGTGTGATCCTGCTTTCGCTCGTCGCGGCCTGCATCGCTTTGCCGCTGCTGTTGCGCGGCATCGAGAAGAGCCCGGATGAGAAACGCCACAATGAAGTGCGCGAGGCCTGGAAGAAGACCGCCGTGGCGGCTATCCATGCCCTGGAAGCCGAAGAACCCGCTGAAGCTGCACCCCAGGATGCCGCCCAGGCAGCCTTGGCCACCGAGCTCAAGGCGCGGTTGATGTCGGAGTATCGTCATCAACTGGAAGTGTTCAACGATTCGGCCGAAGCCCAGGCGCTGGCGTTGCAGATGGATCAACTGGAGCGCAAGTTGCGGCTCAAGGCCCTGCGGGCGCAGCGTCTGGAACTGTATAGCCTGAGCCGTCACCACCAGATTGGTGATGATGTGCTACGGGAGGTGTTGGCGGATCTGGATATGAGCGAGGCGAATCTGGGTCATATCAAATAACACCGCGGTGCTTGCTTGTGGCGAGGGAGCTTGCTCCCGCTGGGCTGCGTAGCGGCCCCAAAAAAGCGGGAGCGCTGCGCACTCCAGCGGGAGCAAGCTCCCTCGCCACATTCAGCGCGGTTATTTATTGCGGGTAATAAAGTCGCGAATCCGCGTCGCCGCTTCCACACACTCTGCCAGCGGCGCAACCAGTGCCAGGCGTACACGCCCGGCGCCCGGGTTGACCCCGTCCACTTCCCGCGACAGGTACGAGCCCGGTACCACGGTCACGTGTTCTTCCACGAACAAGTCCCGGCAGAACGCCGCATCGTCGCCCTTCACATTCGGCCACAGGTAGAAGCCGCCGTCCGGGTTTTGCACGTCCAGCACCGGCTTCAGGATCGCCAGCACCGCATCGAACTTCTCCCGGTACAGGTCACGGTTGGCCTGCACGTGGGCTTCGTCCTGCCAGGCAGCAATGCTCGCCAGTTGGGTTTGCACCGGCATCGCGCAACCGTGGTAGGTGCGGTACAGCAGGAAGCCCTTGAGGATATCGGCGTCGCCGGCCACAAAGCCCGAACGCAGGCCCGGCAGGTTGGAGCGCTTGGACAGGCTGTGGAACACCACGCAACGCTTGAAGTCCTGGCGGCCCAGTTCCACGCAGGCGCTGAGCAGGCCTGGCGGCGGGGTTTGTTCGTCGAAGTACAGCTCGCTGTAGCACTCGTCGGCGGCGATCACGAAGTCGTATTCGTCGGCCAGGGCGATCAGCTTTTTCAGGGTGTCGACGGGAATCAGTGCACCGGTCGGGTTGCCTGGCGAGCAGAGGAACAGGATCTGGCAGCGTTTCCAGATGTCCGGCGATACGGCGTCGAAATCCGGGTTGAAGCCGTTTTCATCCAGGCACGGCAGGTAATGCGGCTTGGCCCCGGCGAGGAACGCAGCCCCTTCGTAGATCTGGTAGAACGGGTTCGGGCTGACCACCAGCGCGTCGTCGCCGCGGTTGACTACGGTCTGGGTGAAGGCGAACAGCGCTTCACGGGTGCCGTTCACCGGCAGGATGTTGCGCGCCGGGTCAAGCCAGCCCTTGGGCACGCTGAAACGGCGTTCACACCAGGCGCCAATGGCTTCGCGCAGGGCGGGAATGCCCAGGGTGGTCGGGTACACCGCCATCTGGTCCAGGTTGTTGGCCAGCGCCTCGGCGACAAACTGCGGGGATTTGTGCTTCGGCTCACCGATGGACAGGGCGATGGGGCGTTTGTCCGGGTTCGGCGTGACGCTGCCCAGCAGGACGCGCAATTTCTCGAACGGGTAGGGCTGCAGCTGGTTCAGGGCGTTGTTCATCGATAAATCTCGTTCAATTCATTGGAAGCTGAAAATGGGCGGTCGGTCAGATGCTCAAGCGTGACATCTCGACGCCGGTCTCCTGATTGACGCTCAACTGCTGGACGATGGCTTCCTGCAAGCGTCGGCACAGTTCAGGGTCGGAAAGCGGCTGGTTGTCGGCATCGGTAATGAAGAACACGTCTTCCACCCGCTCGCCCAGGGTCGCAATCTTGGCGTTCTGCAACGACAGGTCGAACTCCAGGAATATCGTGCCGATCCGTGCCAGCAGGCCCGGGCGGTCCGGCGCGCTGAGTTCCAGCACCGTCACCGGGCGCTGGGCGTCGTTGTGGATGGTCACCTCGGGGGCAAACGCAAAGTGCTTGAGCTGGCGCGGCACCCGACGCTGGATGATGGTCGGGTAGTCGTCAGGATTGCGCAGCGCGTCGGTCAGGCCTTTGCGGATCTTTTTCACCCGCTCCGGGTTGTCGCCGATGGACTCGCCTTCTGTGTCGAGCACGATGTAGGTGTCGAGGGTGAACTGGCTGCTGGAGGTGATGACCCGGGCGTCGTGAATGTTCAGGTTGAGCTGGTCCATCGCCGCCACGGTCACGGCGAAGAAGTCGTGCTGGTCGGGCGCGTAGATGAAGATCTGGGTGCCACCCTCGAACTCGCGCTGGGTGGTTTCCTTGATCAGCACCAGCGGGCCGCCATCGGCCGGCTGCTGCAGGATCGCGTCGCTGTGCCAGGCCACGTCGCCGGCGGTGTGGCGCAGGAAGTAGTCGTCTCCCAGTTGCGACCAGAGTTGCTCGACGTCGTCCGGGTCATTGCCGCCACGCACCAGAATATCCAGGGCCGCGCTTTGGGTGCGGCGGATCTGTTCTTCGCGGTCCACCGGGTTCTCCAGGCCGCGACGCAGCGCGCGCTTGGTCTCGGTGTAGAGCTGGCGCAACAGGCTGGCGCGCCAGGAGTTCCACAGCGTCGGGTTGGTGGCGTTGATGTCGGACACGGTGAGCACGTACAGGTAGTCGAGGCGGGTTTCATCGCCGACGGCCTGGGCAAAATCGTGGATCACCTGCGGGTCGGACAAGTCCTTGCGCTGGGCGGTGGTGGACATCACCAGGTGGTTCTGCACCAGCCACACAATCAGGCGGCTGTCCCACAGCGGCAACTGGTGACGCTGGCAGAACGCTTCGGCGTCCACTGCGCCAATTTCCGAATGATCACCATGCCGGCCCTTGCCGATGTCGTGGTACAGGCCGGCGAGGTAGATCAATTCCGGCTTGGGCAGACGCGCCATGAGCTTGCTGGCCAGCGGGAATTTCTCTGACACCTGGGTGTACTGCAACTTACGCAGGTGCTTGATCAGGTTCAGGGTGTGGGCGTCCACCGTGTAGATGTGGAACAGGTCGTGCTGCATCTGCCCGACGATAAAACCGAACTCCGGCAGGTAGCGCCCCAGGATCCCGTAGCGGTTCATGCGCCGCAGGTTGCGGTGGATGCCGATCTTGCACTTGAACAGCTCGATAAACAGGCTGGTATTGCGGATGTCGTGGCGGAAATCGTCGTCGATCAGGTGACGGTTTTCCCGCAGCAGGCGAATGGTGTCGGCGCGTACGCCCTTGATTTCCGGCTGCTGGGCCATCAACACGAAGATTTCCAGCATGGCGAACGGCGTGCGTTTGAACACGTTGTCGTTGCGTGCCTCGATATAGCCATCGTGGAGCTGGAAGCGCGCGTTGATCGGCTGCGGCGGTGCTTCGTCTTCCGGGGCCAGGATCACTTCTTCGAAGTGCTGGATGATCAGGTCGCTGAGCTGGGCAATGCTCATCACCACGCGGTAGTACTGCTGCATGAAACTTTCGATGCTGGTCTTCGCGTCTTCGCCTTCAAACCCCAGCAGGGTGGCGATGGAGCGCTGGTGGTCGAACAGCAGGCGGTCTTCGGAGCGCCCGGCCAGCATGTGCAGCGCGTAGCGCACTTTCCAGAGGAATTCCTGGGAGGAGGCCAGCAGGGCGTTTTCGCTCTCCACCAGGAAGCCTTCCCCGGCCAGGGCGCGCAGGTTCAGGGTGCCGTACTGGCGACGGGCGACCCACAAAATCGTCTGGATGTCCCGCAGCCCGCCCGGGGAGCCTTTGACGTTGGGTTCCAGGTTGTATTCGGTGTCGTTGTACTTGTGGTGCCGGGCTTTCTGCTCGGCACGCTTGGCCAGGAAGAAGTCCTTGCTCGGCCACATGTGCGCGGTGCTGGTGACTTCCAGCATGCGCTGGCGCAGGCGCTCGGGGCCGGCGATGGTGCGGCTTTCCATCAGGTTGGTGATCACCGTCAGGTCGGCGCGGGCTTCCTGGGCACACTCGTCCACCGAGCGTACGCTTTGGCCGACTTCCAGGCCGATGTCCCACAACAGCGTCAGAAAACGCTCGATGGAGTCGCGAAAGATCTCGTGATCGGCGCTGTCCAGCAAGATCAGCAGGTCGATGTCGGAGTAGGGGTGCAGTTCGCCACGGCCGTAGCCGCCGACCGCCACCAGGGCGATATCGGCGTCTTCACTCCAGCTGAACTGTTCCCAGGCCTTTTGCAGGATGTTGTCGACGAACCAGGCGCGGTCCTCGATCAGCCGGCGGATATCGCGGCCGGTACGAAAGCGCCCGTCGAGCACCTCGCGGGCCTGACGAATGGCCTTCTTGAAGGCGGCGATGGGGCTGGCCTTCAGTGCCAGTTCCGCCTGGAACTGGCCACGGTCGAAGAGTTCGGGATCCACCTGGGGCATCGATCGGTTTTCCTTTCTATCTATGGGTCACAGCGTCGCTATTAGAAAACCGGTGCAAACATTACGCCGAAACGCGGGGAATCGTGTCGTCGGCACGCAGGGTGAAGATCTCGTAGCCGGTGTCGGTCACCAGCAGGGTGTGTTCCCACTGCGCCGAGAGCTTGCGGTCCTTGGTGATGGCGGTCCAGCCGTCGCCCAGCACCTTGGTGTCGGCCTTGCCCTGGTTGATCATCGGCTCGATGGTGAAGGTCATGCCTGCCTTGAGCTCCATGCCGGTGCCGGCGCGGCCGTAGTGCAGGATCTGTGGCTCTTCGTGGAACACCTTGCCGATGCCGTGGCCGCAGAACTCGCGCACCACCGAGAAACCGTTCTTTTCAGCGTGCTTCTGGATGATTTCACCGATGTCGCCCAGGCGGCAGCCAGGCTTGACGATCTCGATGGCCTTGTACATGCATTCCTGGGTGACTTGCGACAGGCGCTCGGCCCAGACCGGCACGGTGCCGACGTGGAACATGCGGCTGGTGTCGCCGTGGTAGCCGTCCTTGATGACGGTGACGTCGATGTTCAGGGTGTCGCCGTCCTTCAGCGGCTTGTCGCCGGGAATCCCGTGGCACACCACGTGGTTGATCGAGGTGCAGATCGACTTGGGGAAACCCTTGTAGTTCAGCGGCGCAGGGATGGCCTTTTGCACGTCGACGATATAGTCGTGGCAAATGCGGTCCAGCGCTTCGGTGGTGACGCCGGGCTTGACGTGTTCGGCAATCATTTCCAGGACGTCGGCAGCCAGTTTGCCGGCAACACGCATGCCAGCGATATCTTCGGCGGTTTTGAGGGTGACGGTCATACAGGCTCTCTCTAGCGCGACGCGCTGAAATCAATACGGTTTACGGGTGTGCGACAAAAGGTTGCAGAATTCGCACAAGCCCAAAAAACGCGATTCTAGCAGACGCAAGGGTGAAACCATGAGCGTCTGGCGATCGCTTCTGTCTATAGGGATGGGGGCATTCTGGCTCTATTCAAAGGCTTAGGCAAAAGCGACTGACGGCAAATGTGATTGCGGGTTTCGTTTTTGCAAGCTCTGTGGTATAAAATGCGCCGCTTTCCGGGGATACCCCGCAAAGCTTAAATCCACACACGTGTCGACACGATGACCTGGGTGCCGGAGGCGAATGCCGCTGGTTGGTCATTGGGATACGTGGAGGCCAAACCCGACTTATTAAGGAACTATCATGTCCCAAGTCAACATGCGCGATATGCTGAAGGCCGGTGTGCACTTCGGTCACCAGACCCGTTACTGGAACCCGAAAAGGGGGATATACATTGTCGGCGGGCGTTAGAAGATCCACAGCATCGTCCTTGAGATAACCCTGCCCGTGTGCGAGGAAGGTCTGGGTGTGGGTGTGGGGGTGGGGCGGGGCGTGGGGGTGTGTGG